>JAKMCZ010000012.1 GCA_022428185.1 Alphaproteobacteria bacterium
ACGTGGGATTGCTGCACTCATTACCAAACAGCCATTCGCCGCCAAATGTACCATGCGATTTGACGTGCTGAGTGGCATAAGATTGTCACGCTGATAATTTATGCCTATGCGGCTATTGGAAATGAGCTCCAAGTATGCTCTTCCCGTCACATAGCCTTTTCGCTCTTGTCCATAAATACCCAGATTTATATCGCCCATATTCTCTTTGATATGGGTAAGGAAAGCATCTCGCCCGCCGAAGGCTCTGCCGATAAAAAGTACGTCATGTTGCGGCGCAGCCAATGCATGGGCGTTGCCGGTGTCCATGGATGGGTCGCAACTGTTCGGCATGAAGAAAAATTTCTCGACCTCGCGCGTGGGGGCATAATTTTCGCGAACAAAATCCGGGTCGCTGGTCATGAAAAGGGCGTCCAAAAGCGGCATGCGTCGGCTCATGACGCGATCATATTTGACCAGATTATGCCACCAATCGACCCACCACATGGCAATCTTGCAATTGGGCAGTCGCTTTTTTATTTCAATCAGCGTCTCGGCCTCAATGAATTCCGCATGCCCGAGCAGCACCACATCCGCCGCAATGCGGTCTGCTGTCTCAACGAAGCGCCTGTTCATCTTCTTCATGCCAAGCTCTTTGATACCGAGCGGGGCCTCTTCGCGCGCGACATCCCGATAAGAGAAATTATATACAAAATGCCCATTGCGGATGAGACCGTTCGAGAGCCGCGTGTGACCGGAATAATAATTGGCACCATATTTATTAACTGAGAACATGGCGCAATGCAAAATACGAAGTGGTTTTTCGGTCATAAGGTTCTCATCATCAATTTTGCGTTGAACCGTCATCTACGCGCGTTCCAAGAGTAAGTTCATGTTAGTTTTCTTGGCGAGTCGATATCCGCGCGTCGCTGCAGCGGCCAAAACATCGGTTTCCCAAGCGTCCCTATTGTCTTCAATAACCATGAGGCGCGGTAAAAGTATATCTGGCGCATCGCTAAAAAACGGTAACAAAACCGCCTCCTCAAAACCTTCGACATCTACTTTTATGCCGTCAATGCGCTGCAGGTTGAATTTTTCAGCCAGCTCAATAAGGGTGATGACCGGAACCGAAATACTCTGCTGTTCGGTGCTTTCGCCTTCTTTCAAAATGCGTGTTTGTCCAAGATTGCCGATGCCGGTTACCAATTGCATAGTATCGGCTTTACTGCCAATGCCGCCTTGAAACAGATCGATTGGCAGGTCAAGGTTTTGAGCACGGTTGAAAGCCAAGCGGCGATGAATATCGGGATGCGGTTCGACCGATATAATCCGCGCACCGGCATGGTTTTTGAAATGCTCCGCGACCGAAAAGCTATACAGACCGATATTGGCGCCAATATCGACAAAAACGGCGTCTGGGGCAGCCAAATCTGCCAACGCCATTCGGTCTTCATAATCAAAAAACTGCGGGGCAAATAAAGCCCGTTTTTCCGACGCATTACCTTCTTGATAGAGCCGCATCTTTGCGCCGAACAGTTCCATATCCACACAATCACCAACATGCCTGCGCGCCATTCTGCGGAAAGTAAACATCAGCCTTTTGCCCAGCCAGCTGCGTGGTAACCATCGCATTCTTGCGATGAATGAAGCGAAGCGCTCATTGCTGGCATAGGTTCCAAATGGGGATGTGTCATCGACAAGAATTTTTGGGTTCGCCATAGGGTCAAAGCCTCTCGTTCGTCTCTTCGGGCTCAACATGACGGGCCTCATACAAAGCCGCCTCGACCATTTCGATGACCAATTCTTCCAAACCGATTTTTGCTTCCCAGCCCAATTTTTCTTTCGCTTTGCTCGGGTCGCCAATCAAACAATCAACTTCAGTGGGGCGGAAATAGCGCGGGTCAATCTCAACCAGCACCGCACCCGTTTTGGCGTCCTTGCCGACTTCGTCAACGCCGTTGCCTTCCCAGACAATTTCGCGGTCAAGTTCGGCAAAAGCCAGTTCGACAAAACGGCGGACGGTTTCGGTGCGCCCTGTTGCCAGCACAAAATCATCGCCTTCATGATGGTTGATGATGGCATGCATGCCTTCAACATATTCGCGGGCATGGCCCCAATCGCGCCGTGTATCTAAA
>JAKMCZ010000022.1 GCA_022428185.1 Alphaproteobacteria bacterium
GCGATGTCGGACGCTGCTTGTCGCGTGCCTCTTACATGCCTGAAGAAGGCGATAACGGACTTACTTTTCCGGGCATTTTCGGCGTGATTGCGGGAAAATATTTCCAGCAATATGGTGATCATGCTGATGCTTTGGCGAAAATCGCTGCGAAAAATCATAAAAACGGGTCGGTTAATCCGCTGGCGCATATGCAAAAAGATTTCGGCTATGAGTTTTGTCGCGCCGAGAGTGACAAAAATCCGATTGTCGCCGGACCGTTAAAGCGCACAGATTGTTCGATGATTTCAGACGGCGCGGCAGCGATTGTGCTGAGCGACGAAGAAACCGCACAATCGCATGACAAAGCGATTGCGTTTCGCGCCCGCACTCAGGCCAATGATTTTCTGCCGATGAGCAGGCGTGACGTCACCGCCTTTGAAGGCCCGGCGACCGCGTGGAAAAAGGGCTTGGACGAGGCCGGTGTGACACTCGATGATTTGTCTTTGGTCGAAACCCATGACTGCTTCACCATTGCCGAGCTTATTCAATATGAAGCTATGGGGCTGGTTGACGCCGGTAAGGGTGCACAAGCGCTGGAAGATGGCACGGTTTATAAGGACGGCAAATTGCCGGTCAATCCGTCGGGCGGGTTGAAGGCCAAAGGTCATCCGGTCGGTGCAACGGGGGTTTCCATGCATGTCATGGCGGCGCGCCAGCTTATGGACGATGCCGGTGAAATGCAGGTAAAAGATGCCAAGCTGGCCGGTATTTTCAATATGGGCGGCGCAGCGGTCGCCAATTATCTGTCCATATTGGAGCGCGTCAAATAAGCCTTATTTGGCGTTTTCTTTAAGATAGGCAATCACATTGTCGCGGTCTTTTTCTTTTCTAAGACCGGCAAATGCCATGCGCCCGCCTTTGACCACTTTGCTGGGCTTGGTCAAATAGGCATCAAGATTAGCCTCGGTCCAGACTTTTTCGGCGGCTGCATATTTGACCATGGCTTTAGAATATTTGTAATCGGCGACAGCGGCAATCTCGCGACCGACAATGCCGTTAAGCTGCGGGCCGACACGGTTCTTCGCATTGTCGCCAATCATGTGGCATGACAGGCATTTTTTATAGACCTTCGCGCCTTTGACGGCATCGCCCGAGGCGGCCGGTTGAGCCAGCAACAGGCCTGAAAAAACCAATCCAAAAACTAATTTTCCAAAAGCGAATTTATCTGCGCGCATGAGGGCGTTCCTTTATGTCCTTTGCCATTAGAGCGGATATAGGCGTTTTGGGAGCGCCTGCCAAGCGCTTTGCCAGAGACACGCGGTCGCATCGCGCCAGGTCACGGCACCAGCCAGTTTTGCGTATCGGCGGCAAAATCAAACAAAGCACGCCGATGCCCACGCGCCGCCAAATAAAGCCATTCCATTTGGTAAACATGCGCTGCCACCGGCACGAAATGGTCTTCGCCGTCGCGCGTCGCATCTGCGTCGAAGGCCACTTGATATGGCTCGTCGATAGAACTGCCCGGGCTTTGCGTGACTTGATAACATTCGCGGCTCATCGGGCGGGTTGCGGCCCAAGCCGTGTCATAGGCATCACCCGACAAGGTTTCGAGCTTGACCGCGAGGCGCAATTGAATCTTTGCACCCGCATCATAAAAATGCATCGCCGCGTTTGGATTTTCTGTCAGCTCGGCGATTTTCCCCGAGCGCGTATCGGTGTGAAAGCGCAAGGTTTTTGCATTGGTGTCGCAGCCACGCAAAACAACCGTTCTGATGGTCGGGTGACCGGCTGTCGTGATGGTGGCAACGCTGGGTGTGTGAAACGCGCTTTTACGGTCTTTCACCCCGCGTTCCAGCATTGACCAGCCATAGGCGCAACTGGCGGCCAAATCGTCATAGCACGGCAAAATTGGCGCAATGTTGCGCGCATCATTATTGGGCTTTCGGTCAAACTCAGTATCACTCATGGAAATAGATATAGCTCATAGGCGGCATCTGACAAAATCTGCGCCTTGCGACAATGTTGCATTGCGGCTGGTCTTTTTTGTGTCGAGGGCGCAAAATCGTCAGAACGAATCAGTTTCGGGAGACAATTCATGCGCACGCTTCTTTTTGCTTTTGTTTTGATGGCTTTGCCTTTTGTTCCGGCACAGGCGCAAAATTATGTCGGTATTAGCGGCGGGTTGATGACCTATTCCGCCGGCAGCACGGATTTGGACAGTCAGGGTTTTACCGTCTTGGCAGGCGGTCAGTTTGATCCGCTCATCGCGGTCGAGTTTTCATACAGCTCACATTCCAGCGTTGAGGTCGGGTCCAATAATTACAAAGCCTCCGTCATGGCCTTATCGGCAATCGTGCGCTCGCCCGGCGAGGGATTTGAACCGTTCTTGCGCTTCGGCTTGGCGCGTGGCGATTCCGATATTGAAGGGTCACCCGATGACGGCACTGAAGATGGCGTGATTTACGGCATCGGGGCCGATTTCAGCCTCAATTATAATTCATCGCTGCGGCTCGAATATGTCGAGACCGATTTAGATGGGTCGGAAAGCAATCGCTTGAGCTTTGGCACGATTTATCGCTTCTGAGTAAAAATGATCCCGGCAGGATTTGAACCTGCGACCCCCAGATTAGGAATCTGGTGCTCTATCCGGCTGAGCTACGGGACCATAAAATTGTCATAACGGCGTGGGCCTTGTTCGTCCAGCGGCACTTGACCTTTGCGCTCGAAACTTGTCACTTTAATTGATGATGCGCATGGCGAAAATAACCTTACGAAAATATGCGGCGCTGTTATGTGCGCTGCCCATGTTAGCTGCCTGCGGCGGCGCGACATTTTTGAGCGAAGCTGATGAGGCAAAAATCGGGGCTGAGCAGCACCCCAATATTATTCGCGAATATGGCGGTGTTTATCAAAATGCCAAACTGACCGCTTATGTTGAGGCGGTGATGGCGCGCATCGGCAAATATTCTGACCGCCCCGATATCGCTTATCGCATCACTATTTTAGACACACCCATGGTCAACGCATTTGCTTTGCCCGGCGGCTATACCTATGTCACACGCGGGCTTTTGGCATTGGCGGATAATGAGGCTGAGCTGGCCGGTGTCATCGGTCACGAGATTGCCCATGTCACGGCGCGCCACGGCGCACGCCGCCATACCGCAGCCGTCGGCACGGCTGTTGTGGCAGGTGTTTTGGCGACCATTTTGAATGCCCGCACCGGACTTAATTCGCAAGCCACCGGTGATTTATTAAATGTTGGCGGGTCGGCGATTATGGCGGGTTATAGCCGCGATAATGAATATGAGGCCGATAATTTGGGCATTAAGGCAATGGCGCGCGCCGGTTATGAGCCGCAAGCGCAAGCCGAGCTTTTGCAGTCTTTGGCTGCTTTCGCGCAACATCAAAGCGGTGGCAAAAAACAAACAGCAAGCTGGTTTGCAACCCACCCCAATAATCAAGCCCGGATTGCCAAAGCTGAAAAAAAAGCTGAAGCGGCGCGTCAAAAAATGACCGCTCTCGGGCAAATCGGCACGGACCGCCATTTGCAGATGATTGATGGCATGGTGTTTGGTGATGGCGCGCGGCAGGGGATTGTGCGCGGTCAACGGTTTGAGCATGCGGACTTGGCGCTGCGTTTTGATGTGCCGCGCGGTTTTGTTTTGGAAAACGGCCCAACACGGGTCACGGCGGCGCATGATAATGAGGTGCAGATTATTTTCGACCTCGATGCGCGTATTGCCAATGAAGCGCCCGGCGCTTATTTGCGCGATAGTTGGGCTAATGGACAAAAGCTGACCGGCTTTCAAAAGCTGACGATTGATGACCGCCTTGCGGCTCTGGGCACGATGAAAACACAAAACGGCATCGCCGTATTATTGGCTATTGAGGCGGGCGACAAACAAATTATGCGCTTTGGTGTGCTGGCCCCGCGCGGGCGCATTAGCGCGGCTGAAAGCGCAATGGCGAGCATGCGGCGCAGTATTGAATTTCTGAGCCCTCAGCAAGTGCGCGCCATTCGGCCTTACCGATTGCGTGTGGTGACGGTGAAACAGGGCGACAACGTCGCCAGTTTGGCGCGTCGTATGCGGGTCAATGCGAGCGATAAGGAAAGCTTGTTTCGCGTCCTCAACGGATTGGCGAACACCGATACGCTGGCTGCGGGCTCGCGCATCAAATTGATTTCGGATTAAGCGTCTTTAAAATGCGGTTTAGAGCAATCCGGCATGGCGCGGGTCACCATCGGTTTTTGCCAATAACACGCCGCGCAGTTTGCCGAGTGCTTCGTGCTCAATTTGGCGGACACGCTCTTTTGAAATGCCCAGTGTTTTGCCCAGACTTTCCAGTGTGACGGTCTCTTCGGCCAAGCGACGGGCGCGAATAATCGTCATTTCGCGCTCATTCAACTCGCTCATTGCCTCGGCAATCCAACGAAGCTTCTGACGGCTATCAAGACGATTGGCGGCGTTGGCATCAGGCAGTTGGCGATCGCAAACCAGAAAATCTTGCCATTCGGCCATGCCGCCTTCACCCGAGCGATCGGAGATTGCCGCATTAAGAGAGCGGTCATTGGCTTCCATGCGGCCTTCCATGTTTTCTACATCTTCCAGCCGAACGCCCAATTCGCGCGACACATAATTGCGGCTTTCTTGGGTCATATTGGCACCGATATCATTAATGCGCGCGCGCAGGCGTCGCATATTGAAAAACAGCGATTTTTGCGCCGAGGTTGTACCGGTACGCACAATTGACCAATTGCGCAGCACATAATCTTGAATTTGCGAGCGTATCCACCAGCCTGCATAGGTTGAAAAGCGCACACCGCGATCGGGGTCGAAACGGTCTGCTGCTTGCATCAGGCCAATATTGCCCTCTTGAACCAAGTCACCCATTGGCAGGCCGTAATTTCTAAACTTGGCAGCAATTGCCACGACCAAGCGCACATGGGCGGCGGTCAATTCATGGAGCGATTTTTCATCGCGTTTGTCTTTCCACAAGCGAGCCAGTTTCTGCTCGTGTTCGGGTTCGAGCATCGGTAATTTCATCGCTTTTTTGATGAACTTGCGACCTGATTGAACGGTTTCTTTAGTGTCTAAATGAGCCATAGTTACGTACCTCTGTGTTAGATACGCAAACTAACTGTTTCCGGTTCACGGAAAGTTTCGCTTTATGCGGCGTCCGACCCCGGTTGGCGACGTGCGCCGCCTGTTGTTTTAGCCAAAATGGCTTCCAACTTCACAATCGCCGCATCTTCGGTTGTTTTCTCAACCGTTGCAACCTCTCTTGCCATGCGCTCCAGTGCCGCTTCATAAAGTTGGCGCTCTGAATAGCTCTGCTCGGGCTGGTTTTCATTACGAAACAAGTCGCGCACCACCTCGGCAATGGCGATTAAATCGCCACTATTGATCTTGGCTTCATATTCCTGCGCGCGACGCGACCACATGGTGCGTTTGACCCGCGCGCGTCCTTTTAGGGTGCGAATGGCTCCGTCCATAACCTTATTTTCGGCCAATTTACGCATGCCCGTCTGCTCCGCCTTATTAATTGGCACGCGCAAAACCATTTTTTCTTTTTCAAAATTAATCACGAACAGTTCAAGGCTCATTTCGGCAATTTCCTGTTCAGCAATTTCAACAATTAAACCGACACCATGCGCCGGATAAACAATATGCTCATTGACCCGAAATCCCAATGCTGACCGGCGCACCGTCGATTTGGCTGACTTTTTGCTGGCTGCTTTGGTCGCGGTTTTAGCGGCGGTTTTGGCTGCCGGTTTTTTAACCGCAGCCTTTTTAGCTACCGGCTTTTTGGCGACAGGCTTTTTAGCTGCGGGCTTTTTAGCGGCCGGTTTTTTGGTCGCCGGTTTCTTGGCCGCAGGTTTTTTGGCGGCAGGCTTCTTCGCCGCTGGCTTTTTGCTGGTTGCCATGAAAGCTCCTATTTACAGCGCCGACAAGATGACGGGTAGGGCTGCACGCTGTTAAGAATTTTGACTGTTACGAGCAGTATACCACAAAACCCCTGCTTTTCCAAATGCTTGGCTTAAAGTGGCGGGTCTTTTGGGTTTCAGTCGCCCGTGCCGGGGTTTTCTGAGAAATGTTCGGCAAATTTATTGGCTTTTTGCAGCCAGTCATCGGCATTGGCCGGTGCGTCTTTGCGCATGGTGATGTTGGGCCAGATATCGGCAAATTTAGTATTCACTTCCAGCCATTTTTCCAACCCGTCTTCTGTATCGGCTTTAATCGCATCGGCGGGACATTCAGGCTCACATACGCCGCAATCGATACATTCATCGGGATGAATGACCAGCATATTTTCGCCTTCGTAAAAGCAATCGACCGGGCACACTTCGACGCAATCCGTATATTTGCACTTAATGCAATCTTCGGTGACGATATAGGTCATTTAAGCAG
>JAKMCZ010000037.1 GCA_022428185.1 Alphaproteobacteria bacterium
ACTGGTAACCGCAACGCGAGCGCTGGACCGGGTTTTAATCTCCAATCATTACATCATGCCGCAATGGCATGCGCCGCATGAGCGCCTCGCCTATTGGCAAGGCCTTGAGCGACCACAAAACATGCCCAAACACGGGCTTGGTTTCCCGACCATTTGGTGGAAGGAAAATTAGCCGTAAGGCCAATCGCCAATAAAAATAAAAGGAGCATGAGATGCCAGATATTGGAAAACATTTAGTTGACTATATTCCATTTGACGAATTGCAGAGAGAGCGGGGCAAACAGGCAATATACCGACCTTTCAAAAAGCGTTATGAATTACAAAAGAATTTGAAAATTCGTCGTACGCTGCGACCAATTCAAGAATGTGTTTCCGGCGCTGAAAGGCATCGAATTTGGAACGAGTGCCTGAAAGATGGATACTCCGTTGAGCAAGTTCGGACTGCTATCAAACGTGGAAATTACCCTAACGTTGAACTTCCAGATGCCGATATAGTGCAGGCAGCATATTGCGGCTATATCCGACTGGAAGACGGTTAAAAACACCGCTAAACTCCTCGCCGAAACGGAGTTCTCACTTTATGGCCGCTTATATTCTCCGCCGCTTGCTTTTAATGGTGCCGACCGTTTTCGGCATTATGGCGATTAGTTTTGCGATTGTGCAATTCGCGCCGGGCGGACCGGTGGAGCGGGTGATTGCCCAATTGCAAGGCCATGATGTCGGCGCGACCTCGCGCTTTACCGGCTCGCAAGACGGCAGCACGCTAGGTGTCAATGCGGCGGCACAAGCTTCGGTCAATTCCAAATATCGCGGTGCGCAAGGGTTAGACCCTGAATTCATCGCAGAACTGGAAGCACAGTTTGGCTTTGACAAGCCAGTGCATGAGCGGTTTTTCAAAATGGTTGGCGATTATGCGCGGTTCGATTTCGGCGAGAGTTATTATCGCGATATTCCGGTGGTCGATTTGATTATGGAAAAACTTCCGGTCTCCATCACGCTGGGGCTGTGGACGACGCTGCTGACCTATCTGATATCCATTCCCTTGGGCATCGCCAAAGCGCGGCGGGACGGCTCGCGCTTTGATGTCTGGACCTCGGCGGTAATTATTGTCGGCTATGCCATTCCCGGATTTTTATTCGCCGTCATGCTGATTGTGCTGTTTGCCGGCGGTTCTTATTTGGACTGGTTTCCATTGCGCGGTCTGACCTCGGATAATTTTGACGAGCTGGGCCCGGTGCAGCAAATCGGCGATTATCTGTGGCATATCACCCTGCCCGTCATCGCCATGACGATTGCCGGTTTTGCTACCACCTCGCTTTTGACCAAAAACGCTTTTCTGGACGAGATTCGAAAACAATATGTCGTCACCGCGCGCGCGAAAGGATTGGACGAAACCCGCGTGCTTTACGGGCATGTGTTTCGCAATGCCATGCTGATCGTCATTGCCGGTTTTCCGGGCGCGTTTATCGGTGCTTTCTTCACCGGCTCGCTGTTGATCGAGACCATATTCTCGCTCGATGGACTTGGCCTTTTATCCTATGAAAGCATCATTAATCGCGATTATCCTGTGGTTTTCGCCTCATTATATATTTTCGGCCTTATCGGCCTGATTGTGACGCTGGTCTCTGACCTGACCTATATGTGGGTTGACCCACGCATTGATTTTGAAGCGCGAGGGCAAGGCTGATGGGCGCGCGGGCGATAAAAATATCACCGCTCAATCAGCGGCGCTGGCGCAATTTCAAAGCCAATCGGCGCGGACTGATCTCACTTTGGCTATTTGCGATTTTGTTTTTCGTCACCCTGTTTGCCGAATTTCTGGCGAATGATAAGCCGCTGCTCATTCGCCATGATGGCGCCTATTATATGCCTGTATTCAAGGCCTATGCCGAAACCGAATTTGGGGGCGATTTTGCCACCGAAGCCGATTATCGCGACCCGTTTGTCGTGGCGCTGATTGAAGGCGATAGCGGCGAGAAGGACGGTTTCATCATCTGGCCGCCTTTGCGCTATAGCTATGACACCATCAATCTCAACCTCAACCGACCGGCACCGGCCCCACCCAGTGCCGAAAACT
>JAKMCZ010000041.1 GCA_022428185.1 Alphaproteobacteria bacterium
AAAGCGCACCGGCCGAGCTGATCGAAGAAGACACGCCTGAAACCGTCGAAGCGATGCCGACGACACAACCCGACCCACAAGTTGAAACGTCCGCAGAACCAAAGCCTGAGGCGGCGCCGCGCGAAAAACCCGCCCAGCCCGCCGCTTCACCATCGGATACGGGTGAGCAAAGCGGTGGTGGTGGAGGAGGCTTTAAGCCGGGCACGTTCGGCTAAGCGCATGTCGGCAGACACCAACCAACTCGATATTGTCTATCGCATGATGGCAGCGTTTGCTTCCAGCTCAGACATGTCCCAAACGCTTTATGAAGGCCTTGATTACATAAGAGAAAATATCGGCGCGGAAGCAGCCAGTTTTTTCATGCTGAGCGAAACCGAAGATAGGCTTCGTTGCGAGGCTTGTATTGGCCCAAAAGATATTACCGGTCTCGAAATTCCTGCCGATCAGGGCATTGTCGGGGCGGTCACTCAAAGCGAAAAGATGCGTTATGTGCGCGATACCGCCCAAGATAGCGATTTTAGCGGCGCCGTTGACGCTAAAACTGGTTTTGAAACCAAATCGATGATTTGTGTGCCGGTGGCGGGGCACGGCAGACGCTTTGGTGCGCTGCAACTGATTAACCGGCTCGACGGGGCTTTGTTCAGCGATGCCGATGCCTCTTTGGTATCGGTCTATGGGCAAAGTGCCGCGCTGGCGCTGGCTAATTCGCAAATGGCTAAGCGCATGGTCGAAGCCGATAATATCCAGCGCGATTTGCAAATGGCATCGCTGGTGCAGGAAAGTCTGTTTCCAAGTGCCGATTTTCCTTTCATTCATGGCGTCAATGTGCCGAAAAAGGGCGTATCGGGTGATTTATATGATTATGTCGAACGCGACGGGCAGGTTTATTTCTGTATGGCCGATGTGTCCGGCAAAGGCACTGATGCCGCTCTGGTAATGGCGAAAACGCACAGCCTGTTTCGCTCGCTCAGCCGCCACAAACCGCGTGTCGATGAATTGGCGGCACGCATCAATTCAGAACTGGTTGAAACCGCCTTTAACGGCATGTTCGTTACCGCCATTATCGGCACATATGACCCTGAAAGCGGCGATATGCAGTGCTGCAATGCAGGGCACGAGCCGGGCCTGATTGTCGATACCAATGGCGGTTTTTCTTATGTCGAAGCCAGTTTGCAACCGCTCGGCATTCTCGATTTTGAGGCCAACGATATTGAGGTCGAAACCCACTCGCTCGAGGCGGCGCGGTTTTTTTGCTATTCCGACGGCATAACCGAGGCTGAAATAAACGCCTCTATGTTAGGGGCGACAAAGCTGGCTGCCATTTTGGCTGAACAAATGAGCTTTTCAGTCGCCGACCAAGTTATTCATACGGTCGATGTGGTGCGCCAAAAGGCCAGTCGGCTGTCCGATGACTTGACGCTATTGGGTCTGGGTTGCGCGACCCTGAGAACAGCCCATAGCGTTGTTCATGCCAATATTGTTGAACCCGCTTTGGCAGGTGAGAATTTTCTATTCAATATTTCAGTCACCAATGAAGTGCCGGAATTGCGGCGGTTGCGGCGCGAGATAGAAACAACATTGGCTGAAACCCCGTCGCGCGACATCACCATGAATGTCTGTTTGGCTGTCGACGAAGCAACGCAAAACATAATCTGCCATGCATTTCCTGAAAATATGAGCGGGCGCATTGAAATTGGCGGCTATATCGCTGACAACAAACTGCATGTCTCCATAACCGACACCGCGCCACTTATCGACCTCGCCACGGTCAAACCGCGCGACCTTGATGATATCCGCGAAGGCGGATTGGGCACGCATTTAATCCAAGAGCTTACCGAAACAGCCGTCTGGTCGCATGATAATGGTCATAATCGGCTCGATTTGGTGTTTGGCCTTTAACCGCTTACGGGCTTGCGTCGTGCTGTTTTTATCAATCGCAAACGCTGTTTGAGTTGACGCCGCGCTTCATCAATCTCAGCTTTCGCCAGTGGTGGACCATAAGTC
>JAKMCZ010000054.1 GCA_022428185.1 Alphaproteobacteria bacterium
CGCCATGCCATTGTAAAATGCCGGAACTTCGCGCCCCGCAACATAATAGGCATCGACTTGCATGGTGCGCGACAGCCAGCCAATGCCCGCATAAATCAGAATGGTGAAAGCGACAAACAGAATGCCCAATGTGTCAGATGACACGCCAAATTGTTCCAAAATAGCCATCAGGCCGATGAAAAGCAGAAAGCCGCCCGTATAAAGCCCGTAAACCTTCGGCAGATTATCGATAAAACGTCCTTGCATGTCGGCCTCCCTTACTCTGCCACGCCGCAATCTTCATCAATCGCTTCTTGCTTGCGCGTTGACCAAAACAGCAAAATGACAAAGGCGATGGGTGAGCCTTGCGCGGCCATGTAAAAGCCCAAGGGAAAGCCCAGGAAACTGAAATTGTTCAGTTCACTGCCGAACCAGTGAATGAAAAATGAGAAGAAAAACCAGATAGCGAGCGTGACAAATGTCAGGCTTCTTGTGCGCTGCCAATGCTCGGCATGAGACTTTTTATCGGCCATGATTTCCCCCCTTGAAACTGCTCAAGAGTATTACGAAAATGCTTGGCGCATGCAATGGAAAATGGCATGTTTCAGCCAGTTTTTGAGAGCGCTGATGAACGGTTTATGGACTTATTTTGCAGCAATGGCGCGCGCGCTGGCGTTTTGGCGACGCGAGCCGCCCTTGAGCGATATTGATGGCTTATCGGCATATTGCTTGGCGCGCGCCAGCTATGTGGCGCAGACCGCGCTTTACGGCTACCTGCGCACCCGCGCAGGATTGCAGCATTTCAACCTGTTTACCGACAAGAAGTTCACCAAACTTTTGAAACCGGCACGCTCGCGGCTGGTGCTGGTCTGCCTTGATGATTTAGCGGTTTACGCAAGCGCGCTGCTGCCCGAAATAGATGACCGACGGCGCGCAACCGTGGCGACTCACATTTTCGCCCGCGCTATCACGGCGCTTGAAGAACAGGCGGATAAAGAAGAGGTATTGTCGGCGCAGGAATTGACAGCGGCGCAACATGCGTTTGAGGCGCACTGCACCTCGGTCGATTGGGCCGTGCGCGCTGCGCCTGATATGGCAATGGCGGCGTTTCGTAAAAGTGCCGACGCACTGATTGAACTGGCGCCGATTGTCGATGATTTGAAACGCTATGATGACACGATTGTCACCAATTCCATGCATTTCAAATGGCTGGGCGTGCGCGCCGAACTGCGCCGCCGTTTAGACACTGACGCACTGCTTGCCAGCCTGACCTAAAACCGCCTAAAACAATCGCAGCGCAAGGGATTTAACATGGCTTCTTATCAATATGTTTACGTAATGGATCAATTGTCCAAAACCTATGCCGGTGGCAAACAGGTTTTGAAAGATGTGCGGCTGTCATTTTTCCCGGGCGCGAAAATCGGCATTGTCGGGGTCAATGGCGCGGGTAAATCGCCCCTTTTGAAAATCATGGCCGGTATCGACAAAGAATATCAGGGCGAAGCTTGGGCGGCCGAAGGCGCGAAAGTCGGCTATTTGGAGCAAGAGCCGCAGCTAAATGGCGATAAAGACGTTTTCGGCAATGTCATGGAAGGCGTAGCTGAGAAAAAGGCTCTGCTCGACAGATATAATGAACTGGCGATGAACTATTCCGATGAAACAGCGTCCGAAATGGCTGAATTGCAGGATCAAATTGACGCTCAGAATTTATGGGATTTGGACGCGCAGGTTGAGCAAGCAATGGATGCGCTGCGCTGCCCGCCCGGTGACGCGTCGGTCGAGCACTTGTCGGGCGGTGAGAAGCGCCGCGTTGCATTGTGTAAGCTGCTTCTCGAAAAGCCCGACTTGTTGCTGCTTGACGAGCCGACCAACCATTTGGACGCTGAGACGGTAGCGTGGTTGCAACATCATTTGGAGAGTTTTGCCGGCACAGTGGTGCTGGTTACCCATGACCGCTATTTCCTCGACCAAATCACCGGTTGGATTTTGGAACTCGATCGCGGGCAGGGTATCCCCTATGAGGGTAATTATTCCAATTGGTTGGAGCAAAAACAAAAGCGTTTGGAGCAAGAGGCGCGCGAAGACGATTCCAAGAGCAGCACTTTGGCGCGCGAATTGGACTGGATTCGCCAATCGCCGAAAGCCCGCCAAGCCAAATCGAAAGCGCGCATCAATGCTTATGAGGAATTGCTTGAAAGTCAGGGGCGAGAAGAAGTGGGGCATGCACAAATCACCATTCCGTCCGGCCCACGCCTCGGCGGCATCGTGCTGGAAGCGCAAAAGCTCAGCAAAGGTTTTGACAAGAAGCTGTTGATTGACGATTTGTCATTTGCTCTGCCACCCGGCGGTATTGTTGGTGTTATTGGCCCCAATGGCGCGGGCAAAACCACTTTGTTCAAAATGTTGACCGGCACTGAAACACCCGATGCGGGCTCGTTGCGTGTCGGGGACACGGCGGTGATGGGTTATGTCGACCAAAGTCGCGACACTCTGGCTGACGAGAAGAATGTCTGGGAGGAAATTTCAGGCGGGCTAGATGTCATCGAATTGGGCAAGCGTGAAATGAATTCACGGGCATATGTCAGCGCGTTTAATTTCCGTGGCGGCGACCAGCAGAAAAAAGTCGGTCTGCTTTCGGGTGGCGAGCGCAATCGCGTTCATCTCGCCAAAATGTTGAAATCGGGGGCTAATTTACTGCTGCTCGATGAGCCAACCAATGACCTTGATGTCGAGACGCTGCGCGCGCTGGAAGAGGGCTTGGAAGATTTCGCCGGTTGCGCCGTTATCATCTCGCACGACCGCTGGTTCCTTGACCGCATCGCCACGCATATTTTGGCCTTTGAAGGCGACAGCCATGTCGAATGGTTTGAAGGCAATTACGCTGATTATGAAGAAGACCGCAAGCGTCGCCTCGGCGCTGATGCTGAAGTGCCGAAGCGGATTAAGTATAA
>JAKMCZ010000057.1 GCA_022428185.1 Alphaproteobacteria bacterium
ATACATCTTCGAGTGGTAACTTAGAGAGCAGCGCAACACCATTATAGGTTTTCTGCCCATGCGTTTCGACATTATAGCCGAGCGCCTCAATCTCAGCGCGCGGAAACGCCTCATCGACGCATTTCAATTCTTGCAAGCCGACAATATCGGGTTGCTCTTCTTCCAGCCAGCGCAGCACGTTGGGCAGCCGCGCCTTAATCGAGTTCACATTCCAGCTTGCAATTTTCATTAGACGTCAAAGCTGGTGCCGCAACCGCATGATGCAGTGGCGTTGGGGTTTTTAATTTGAAAGCTTGCGCCAATCATATCATCAACCCAATCAATCTCGCTGCCTTCCATATATTGTATCGACATATCATCGACCAACACGGTCACGCCGTCGCGCTCAAAAATCAGGTCGTCATCGGTTTTGGCGGCGTCGATTGAGAAGACATAAGAAAAGCCTGAGCAGCCGCCGCCTTGCACGGCGACGCGCAAGCAGCTTCCGTCCGCCTCCTGGGCGAGAATTTTGTTTATTTGCGCCGCTGCGCTTTCGGTAATGGCAAATTGCTGCATAGGTTGAAAATAGGGCGGTTCCCGTTCCGATTCAAGATAAGTTGCTGATTATGAATGTGAGCGAATATCACGGCGCGTTGCGGCGCGCGCATTGGGAACTGCTGCTTGATGCCGATCCGTGGTTTGAGGCGGTGCTGGCCTACACGCCACCGCAACTGCCCGAGGCGCGGCTGTTCACCATCGGTAATGAAAAAAAGCCCTATGCCATGTGCGTTGTCATTCCGATTGAGGGCGGTTTTGAGATTAAAAACATCGCCACGCAAATCATTATGCGGCGGCAGGGTATGGCCAGCGCGCTTATCAATCATGTGGTTGATTGGGCGCGCGGGCAGGGGGCAGAGATGGTCGAAATCGGCACTGCCACCACCGGTCACCAGCAAATCCGCCTGTATCAAAAACTCGGCTTTAAGAAAGACGGCATTTTGCGCGGTTACTTCGCGCAATACCCCGAACCGATTATCGAAAACGGCCAACTTGTCCGCGACATGGTGATGCTGCGAATGAAGTTATGAACTTCGATTTAACTTATTGAAAATAGCTTTATTCCTAAATTACCTCTGAGATGGTAAAATAAGAAAAAAGGTGTCGCTATGGACAATAATAAGAACAAGACGGTGTGGCGCTGGCGCAGGGGTTTATTTCCTATCGCATTGGCTTTTTTGGTGACGATGATGCTGGGCATGGCGTTATCTGCTTGTGCCCAATTAGAGGTTACGCCGCCCGATTATGAACTCCGCCTGTCGGAAGGCAAACAGATGAAAAAGCCGTTTGACCGCGTTTGGGCAGGGGCGATTGGCTGGTTCGATGCCAATGAGCTCGAGATTGAGCGTATCGATGAACGCAGCGGCTATATTGAGGGCAAGCTGACGCCCGCCGCCGACGGCCCATATATGGATTGCGGCACGCTGGCGACACGCAATCTCATCGGCGCGCCCAAGCTGACGCAAGGCTGCTTTCTGCGTATGCGGGTGAGCGGTCAACAGGCCGCCAATGCCTCGGTGACGATTTACATGTCGGGCACATATCGGCTGTCAGTATATGACCGCTATGCCGGACGCGAGGTTTATCGCTCCAGCCCATGCGTCTCCAATGGTGAATTGGAAAAACGCATCTTTGCTTTCCTTGATAGCTAGCTTTACGCCTCAAACAGCCCTAAATATGAGGCATGACCCACGCCGTATATCACGCACCCTATGCCTGTCACCCTGACGCTTCGCGTGGGCGGCAGCATGATGAGCATGAAAGCAAAACCCGCACACCCTATCAGCGCGACCGCGACCGGATTTTGCATTGCGGCGCGTTTCGCCGCCTGAAGCACAAAACGCAGGTGTTTGTTGCCCATGTCGGCGATTATTACCGCACACGGCTGACCCATTCTTTAGAGGTCGCACAAATCGGTCGTTCGATAGCCCGCGAATTGGGACTGGACGAAGAATTGACCGAAACGCTGTCGCTGGCGCATGATTTAGGACACACCGCTTTCGGTCATGCCGGTGAAGACGCGCTAGATGCCGCCATGCAGCCATTTGGCGGTTTTGACCATAACGCCCAAACGCTACGCATCGTCACCAAGCTTGAGAAACGTTATATTCAGTTTGATGGCCTGAATATGAGTTGGGAAACCTTGGAAGGGCTGGTGAAGCATAACGGCCCGTTGCTGAGCGATGGCACTGCTCTTGACGGTCTGCCGTTCGCACTGCGCGAGCATGCCGCCGAGCAGGATTTGCAACTCGATAGCTGGCCTTCGTTGGAGGCACAAGTGGCGGCGTTATCTGACGATATTGCCTATAATAATCACGATATTGACGACAGTATTCGTGCCGGACTGATTACGCTGGACGATTTGCGCGCCCTGCCGCTGACCGGCGATATTCTGGCCGATATTGATAAGGCGCATGGGAAAATCGACGAAAAGCTGGTGCGTCACGAGCTTGTCCGCGAAATGATTTCATTAATGATTGCCGATCTGGTCGGCGTGGTGCGCGACGGGTTGAGCCGCCATAAAATCGAGACCGCCGACGATGTGCGCGGGTTAGACCAAGCGCTTGCCGTGTTCTCGCCTGAAATGGAAGCCAAGCATAAAGAAATTAAAGCGTTTCTTTATAATCGCGTGTATCGCCACCATACGGTCAACGGCTCGATGAGCAAGGCGCGGCGTATTATGCGCGACTTGTTCGATTTATATCTGGCTGAGCCGGAGGTGTTGCCGGAAGACTGGCGCGGCGCGGCTCTCGCCGGTGACGAAACCGTGAAAGCACGGATTATCTGCGATTATATGGCAGGCATGACCGACCGCTTTGCGATGGAAGAGCATCGCCGCCTGTTCGACATTTCAGAAACGATGATTTAGAAAGCGCGCATGAATTTATTCGCCGATATTGAAGCCGAAATTCGTGCCGCGCTGGGTGTGTTGCAAGAGCAGGGTAAGCTGCCCGATGGCTTGGATTTGGCGCGTATTACCGTCGAGCCACCTCGCGATGCGACGCATGGCGATATGGCGACCAATGCCGCAATGGTGCTGGCCAAACCGGCGGCGATGAAGCCGCGCGATGTGGCTGACTTGCTCGTCGCTGAATTGCTGAAATCTGAGCGCATTGAAACGGCCGAGATTGCGGGGCCGGGCTTTGTTAATTTGCGCCTTGATAAATCGGCTTGGCACGGGCTGTTGCCGCATATTCTCAGCACGCAAGAAGCCTATGGCGATGGCACGAATGGCGGCAAAGTGAATGTTGAATATGTGTCAGCCAATCCGACGGGCCCGATGCATGTCGGTCATGCGCGTGGCGCAGTGGTTGGTGACGTGCTGGCGCGGTTGTTGGAAAAGACCGGCAATGAGGTTCTGCGCGAATATTATATCAACGATGCGGGCGCACAGGTTGATGTGTTGGCGCAGTCGGCATTGTTGCGCATGCGCGAGGCGCAAGGGGAAGATATTGGCGCAATACCCGAGGGACTTTATCCGGGCGATTATCTGGTGCCGGTGGGCGCAAAGCTGGCATCGATGGATTTGCCAGAGGGTGAGGCCGAAAGGCTTGCTGCGGCGAAGCAAGTTGCGCTGCCGATGATGATGGACTTAATCCGCGAAGATCTCGGTGCGCTTGGCGTATCGCATGATTTTTTCAGCTCCGAACAAAGTTTACATGACGATAACTCCGTTGATAAAGCGCTTGAGGAACTAAGCAGTAAGAAGTTGATTTATAATGGTATTTTAGAACCACCAAAGGGTAAAGAGCCGCCGGCAGATTGGGAGCCAAGCCCGCAAACCTTGTTCAAATCGACCGAATTTGGCGATGACAGCGATCGCGCTTTGAAGAAGTCAGACGGCAGTTGGACCTATTTCGCGCCCGATATTGCCTATCACTTCGACAAATATCAGCGCGGTTATACGCAGATGATTGATGTCTGGGGTGCCGACCATATCGGCTATATCAAGCGCATGCAATCGGCAGTGTCGGCGATTACTGACAATCAGGCCGGGCTTGAAGTGAAAATCTGCAATCTGGTTAAGCTGATGCGCGGCGGCGAGCCGGTGAAGATGTCGAAGCGGTCAGGCAGCTTTATCACATTGCGTGAAGTGGTCGATGAAGTCGGTAAAGATGCGGTGCGCTTCATGATGTTGACCCGAAAGAATGATGCGCCGCTGGATTTTGATTTTGACCTTGTGAAAGAGCAAAGCCGCGATAATCCGGTGTTTTATGTGCAATATGCCCATGCGCGCATTTTCTCGGTGATGAAGAACGCACAGCAG
>JAKMCZ010000114.1 GCA_022428185.1 Alphaproteobacteria bacterium
GCGCTGAGATTGCTGCACCCGTTCATGCCGTTTGTTACCGAAGAGGTTTGGGCAAAGACAGCCAAGCGCGACAATCACCTAATGCTCGACACGTGGCCGACGCTGCCACGCAGCCTGATTGATGAAAAAGCCGATGGCGAGATTAATTGGTTGATTGAGGCGATTAGCGAAATCCGCTCCGTGCGCGCTGAGATGAATGTGCCGGCCGGTGCGCAAGTGCCGCTAATCGTTGTCGGCGCTAGCGATGCAACCCGCGCGCGCCTGGGCGAAACCGAGGCGGTGTTGAAACGTTTGGCACGGCTGGCGGAAATCAGCGAAGCCGATGCCGTGCCTGAGGGTGCGGTGCAAACGGTTTTGGGTGAGGCGACATTGGCGCTGCCGCTGGCTGATGTGATTGATGTCGACGCGGAAAAAGCGCGACTGTCGAAAGACATTGCCAAGCTGGAGGGTGAGATTATGAAAATCTCCGGCAAGTTGGGCAATAAGGGTTTTCTCGACAAAGCACCCGAGGCCGTGATTGAAGAAAACAAAGCCCGTCTGGCGGAAGAAGAAGCGCGCCGCGACAAGCTGCAATCAGCACTGGCCCGTTTGGGCTAGGCTAACCATAAGTCGAATAAAATGCATAAACCGTCACCAGCCAGCACACGGCGAGGCTGGCGCGTTTGACCGTGCTGTCGGAAACATAATCGGTCAGCCGCGCTGCGCCATAGCTGCCCAGCCCGATGCCAACCAGCACCGCCAATCCGCCCAGCCAGTCTATTTTGCCCTCATAGGCAAACAGAAAAATCGCGGCCAATGACGAGATGGTGGCGAAGGCCAGCTTCAACCCGTTCATGCTGCGTACGGCGGTATAGCCGCCCAGCGATAAAGCGGCGAGGGTAAGAATACCGAAACCGCCCTGAAAATAGCCGCCATAAATGCAGGTTAAGAATATCGCCAATGTGCCAAGCAGTTTGACCCGCCGTGTGCCCGATCGTCTTGCCGCTTGTTCCAGCTTCGCGCCGCCCATAAACAACACCGTAGCGAATAAAAGCAGCCACGGCACGGCGGCGGCGAAAGCGGCAGGGTCGGTTTGCAGCAACAGCCAGCCGCCTATCAGCCCGCCGACAAACACCAAAGGCGCTTGCCATATCAAGTCGCGCCACATGCCTGTCATGTGCTTGCGATAGCCGATAACGCCGGTGATATAACCAAAAGTGGCTGCGAATGTGTTGGTCGCATTGGCGATGATGGGCGGCATGCCGGTGAACACCAAAGCGGCAAAGGTGACACCGCTACCGCCACCCGCCAGCGCATTCATCGTGCCGCCGACCAATCCGGCGAGGAAAAGGAGAAGTGTTTCCACTAAGCGTCCAGCTCGACCAGCACCGGCACATGGTCTGAGGGTTTTTCCCAGTCGCGCGTATGACGGTGAATGTCGAAGCCTGCCAGCATATCGGCGGCGAGCGGCGATAGCAGATGATGGTCGATACGAATACCGTTATTTTTCGGCCAAGCACCGGCTTGATAATCCCAGAACGTATAGGTGTCGTCGCCGGTTTGCGCTGAAGAGGCGATTGCCTCGGTCAGCCCCAAATTGACAATGCGGCGAAAGGCGGCGTGGGTTTCGGGTCGATACAGCGCGTCGCCCTGCCAAGCGTCGGCATCGAAGCAATCTTCGGGCGTCGGGATAACGTTATAATCGCCGGACAGCACAAACGCTTCTTCATAGCCGAGCAGGGTTTGTGCATGCGCTTCCAGCGCCGCCATCCAATTCAGTTTATAGACATATTTTTCGCTTAATGTTGGCGCTACCGCTTCGCTATCCGAGCGCGTCTGCCCCTCATCACCGGTCGGATTGCCGTTTGGCAGATAAAGCGAGGCGACGCGCAGCGCGCCTTTTTGGGTTGAGACCACCGCCTCGATATAGCGCGACTGCTCGTCTTCAAAATCGGGCAGTCCGCGCGATACATCTTCGAGTGGCAATTTAGAGAGCAGCGCAACACCATTATAGGTTTTCTGCCCATGCGTTTCGACATTATAGCCAAGCGCCTCAATCTCA
>JAKMCZ010000273.1 GCA_022428185.1 Alphaproteobacteria bacterium
ATATCGTCGCGCCAAACGGTCATGAAAGCGTGCGCCCCCATATTCCGGGCGCAGCAAAGCGCGAGCCGGTTATTTTGCGCGGTGGCAGTCATTTTCTGGTTGAGGATATTCCAGATGATTACGCCGCCGCATTGCTCGATTTTCTGCGCGATATCGGCTAGCCGTTTTCAAACTTTTTATTAAACCCAAACTTCGCGGTGATTTTGACGCTCAACGCGGCGTGTCGCCCGCGTCGTTACAATGGCGGCAAGGCCGGTTTCAGCCAAAAGCGCATCGACCGCTTTTTGTCCGTCTGCACCAAGCCCGTCATAGGCATCTTGAATACGTTGCAGCATGAAAATGCGATAAGGCATAACGACGGCGCGCAGTTTTTGGTCGCGCCAATTAAACTCGCATGTGCCGATGCCGCGTCCCAGACTTTCGCCGCCAACAATTTCATTTTTCTGCGGTGCGTTATCAGCCAGCCACTCATTACTCATGGCAATCATCGCTTCAATTTCGGGTAGATAGTCAGACGCGACACGGCGCAAAAGCACTTTCAGCGTGTCGGGTATGGTGTCATCTGCCAGCAGCTTTTCATCATGGCCTAAAAATTCCACCATATCCGATGTTGGATTACGCATGCGCTCGGTCCAGCGCAACAGCATTTGCGCTCTTTCCTGCATCATACGCAGCGGGTGCGGGTCGCGGCCCAAATGCGCATATAACGCAGCGAACAGCCCATAATCGCCAATCGTCGGCGCGCCGCCCAAAAGATAGGGGTGGCTTGCAAAATGCGCGTTGAACTCAGCCATTGTTTCTTCATAGGCCGTTTCAATTTGCGGCGCACTTTCTTCAGTCACGCCGAAAGCAAGTGCGGCTTTGCGCATGCGACCGGCGGCATGCAGTGCCATGTCGCGGCGTTCTTCAGGGGCTACTTGCGGCAAGGCAAACAGGCCGAATTGTTGCAGGATAAATTCGAGATTATCGGCGTCAAAATTCCACCGATAATGCATCGCCGGGCGCAACAAGCCTTCACCGCCGAACATCTCCATAATCAAAGCGGTGATGAGGTGGCGCGGTGTGTCGGGATAAGCCGGCAAGCGCGCCGTATTGCGGCTTTCAAACCAGTCAATAATATCAGTGCCGTCTTGCACAATTTCATTGTCTGGGGTCTGCATGACCGGAATAATCCAACGACCGATAGCGGGGCGGATATGCGAGTCATAATGCGGGTCGGCAGGCGAGATGTCGTCAAAATCAATATGCTGTTTGATGAGATAGGCGCGTGCCTTGCCCGAATAAAGCGACACGCTCCATGTATATAGTTTGAATTTATCGGTCATGTTGCACGCCTGAAAGTGACAGTTAGAGTGAGAGTGAAAATATGAGCCAGCGCCGCGATTAGGCCAAGCAGCAGTGCGACCCAGACACGCGGCGACACATAAAACCCGACACTGCTTTCAATCGGCACGGCCAACGTTGCCGCCAAAGCGGCCTGTTTATAAACATGAATATCGCCAAACTCCGGATCGGTCGCGGCCAGAAACATATCGCGGCGGCTGCGATAGCGAATAAGTCCGCTGCCCGACCAGCCCGGGTCAGCGCCGACCGTCCAAGCTTCAAGATAGTTGCCTTTGGCCTGGCCGGTAAAAGCGGGATATCCGGCGCGCGCAAAAAGGCGACCCATAAATGGGCGAAAATAATTGTCAAGCAAAGCGTTCGGTGAAACGCCCGCGCCGGTTTCTGGGTGGGTAACCGACCCTTTGTGATAGGCAGCGAGATTGACCATCACAAATTCCTTGCCGGTGTCGTTCTCCATGAAAGCGATGAGCGCTGCGCGTTGGTTCTGGTCAAGATTTTCATTGCGCTCGATTCGTGCCGTAAAGGCCGCGATTTCATCCGCCGTCAATGCACCACGCCAGTTTTCATGCCAGCCTAAAAATAGCAAATAAGCCGCCAATGCGCTGAGCCATATTGATAAGGTGGTCTTGCTCATGCGGTCTTCCTTCTCCCCCAAATTGAAAAAAGGATATAAATTGACATTCATAATGTCAATTTATATCCTTAGCGCAGAAATGAGGAGGGCACTCAAGTGCAGCAGATAAAAAATTGGCGGCGACGCACGAAAATTCTTGCCGCCAGCGCACTGGTCTTATTGGTCGCGCTGTCGCTGGCTTATTACAATCGCGCCAATCTTATCATTTCAGTTGTTGGCTTTGTCCAAAAGGCGGTTTTTCCGGTCGGCCCCAATCAGCCGATTGAATGGCAGGCAGGCGGCGTTTGGACCGGCGACGGGGCAAACCGGCCGCCCAATATCATTGTCATATTGACCGATGATATGGGCTTTAACGATGTCAGCTATCACGGCGATGGGTTGATAGAGACACCCCATATTGATGTTTTGGCGGCTGACGGGGTGCAATTCGCCAATGGTTATGCGGGCAGTGCGGTTTGTTCGACCTCGCGCGCCATGTTGTTGACCGGTCGCTATTCGACCCGGTTCGGTTTTGAGTTCACCCCCGCGCCGGATTCCTTTCGTCCGATTTTAAATCAATTGAGCCGAAGTGACCCGATGCCGCGAAAGATTGAATATCGCGACTTAGATGAGGGGGATGTTGGTGATGAGCTGAACTTCTTTTCACGTGGCCTGCCGCCTGAGGAAATTACACTGGCTGAGGAACTGCGCCAAAATGGATACCGCACGCTGCATATCGG
>JAKMCZ010000129.1 GCA_022428185.1 Alphaproteobacteria bacterium
TTATTTCTCTCCGATTGTTTTTCTTCTAAATAATCGTGCTTAAAGCCAAAACCGTTAGCGTTGCGACCACGGGAATAACAACAGTAATGACCGCCACATCTTTATAGGCTTGCTTATGCGTCAATTGGGTGATGGTCAGCATAGCAATCACCGCCCCGCAATGCGGCAGGCTGTCAAAGCCACCACTTGCCATAGCGACAATGCGGTGCAACTCCTCCACCGGAATACCCATTGCGACATAGCTTTCGGCCATCGTCGCCATGAATATTTGCAAGCCGCCTGAGGCCGAGCCGGTAATCGCCGAGACAACCGATATTGATGCAAAGGCTGAGAGTTTCGGTGGCAGACCGGAATTGAGCATTGCCGAGGCGAAATCTTGAAAGCCCACTGTCTGAACCACAATACCGCCAAAGCCGATAACGGCGGCGGTATTAAGCAGCGGCATAATCGCATCATTCGTGCCTTCACCAAACACTTGCAGCCCGCGCCCGCGCAAATTGGGAAACAGCGCATAAGCAAACAGACTGCCCAAAATAAGCGCCAGGCTGGGCCAGAAAATCGGTTGTTTGGAAGCGAACACAATAATCTCGGCAATCAAGCCGGTTTCTGGAGCCAGCCCCATGCTTTGCGACAGGCGCGGCAGTAATATCGTGCCAAGCACCAACACCAAAGGCAAAATAGCCCTCCGCCAACCCGGCATATCCGGAGAGGCGACAATGTTTTCAACTTTGTCGAGCGGGCCCGGCTCAAAACCTTCACCGGCTTGCTGTGCTTTCAGGCGTTCGCGTTCGAGGTAAATCATGCCCAAAACGAACATGATGAGACCACCTATCAGGCCAAGCAGCGGCGCGGCGAACAAGTCAGTGCCGAGTGCCACTGATGGAATAACGTTTTGAATCGACGGGGTGCCGGGCAGAGCGGTGAGGGTGAATGTGCCGGCACCGAGTGCCAAAGCAGCACAAAATA
This sequence comes from Alphaproteobacteria bacterium, assembly GCA_022428185.1. Taxonomy (GTDB): domain Bacteria; phylum Pseudomonadota; class Alphaproteobacteria; order RS24; family RS24; genus UBA8337. The sequence goes on from JAKMCZ010000129.1 coordinate 967, forward strand.
AGCGCTTTGGTATATCAGCCTGCTGCAAGAGGCTGAGCCCTAGCGGATACATGGCGAAGATGACGACAAACACCACAACACCGCCATAGGTCAGCGCGGCGCAAGCCAATACGGTGATTACCAATGCCCGGTGCGCGCCAAGTCGCTCGACCAACGCCAAAGCGATTGACGTGGCTGCTTTGCTTTCGCCCATAATCCGTCCGAATATCGCACCGGCGATAAACAATAAGAAAAACCGACCGGCAAAACTGAAAGTCCCGAGCGGCCCGCTGGCATAATGTTTTGAAAATGCCTCATGCAGTGGCAAGCCATTACTGAGCGCAACAACCAAACCGCATAACAATGAAGCGAAAAGAATATTGACGCCGCGCAGCGCGAGATAAATCAGCAGCGCAAGGCCTGCCAACAAACCGATATAAGCCATATAATCCTCCCAGATAAGAATAGTCTAAGTGCCATTAAGTTAATTGCAATAGTCATACATATGGTTGATGCTGTCGGCTTGTCGCAGGGAGTTTTTTATGAGTGAGCTAAAACTGACGGGCGGCATTAAGTTCTTTTACGGGCTTGGTGCGGCTCCGTATGGCATTAAAGATAATGGTTTCAGCTATTTCCTGCTCATTTTCTATTCGCAAGTTCTCGGCCTATCGCCGGTTCTAACCAGTCTGGCGCTCAGCATTGCGATTATTGTCGACGCCATTACTGACCCGCTCATCGGTTATGTTTCAGATAATTGGCGTTCTAAATGGGGGCGGCGGCACCCGTTTATGTATCTTTCCATTCTACCGATATGCGCTGCTTATGCGCTGATGTGGAATCCGCCCGACATGGTGATGCAATCACAAACCTCGATGTTTGTGTTTCTGGTTGTTATGACCGTATCCATTCGGATTTTCCTGACCTTTTTCGAAGTGCCGAACACGGCCCTGATATCTGAACTGACAACTGATTATGACCAGCGCACCGGATTAATGGGCTTGCGGTTTATGTTTGGCTGGCTCGGCGGCATCGGCATGGCGTTTCTCGGTTATTCGGTATTCTTTCAGGCGGCCGATGGCGGCAATGGCATTTTGCAAGTTGAAGGCTATGGTCGATATGGCATAGCTGCGGCCTGTTTGATGTTTGTCGGCATGCTGGCCTCCTCGCTTGGCACTCATAAAACCATTCCGCATCTTCATTCGCCGCCCGAAAAAGACCTTATGTCACCGCGCCAAGTAATACGCGAAGTGCTCGACGTGATGCGCAATAATAATTTCATGGCGCTGTTTATGGCGTCGTTATTTTTCGGCACGGCATCGGGCTTCACTGCCGCGTTGAGCATCTATTTTTCAACCTTCTTCTGGGGGTTGGTGCCGTCACAATTGGCAATCATCACCATATTGCAAGCGGTGGCTGCAGTTTGCGCTGTGCCGATTGCACGGGCATTAAGCGAGCGGTTTGACAAGCGCCGCGTGGCGCTGGGATCGTTTATTTTTATTCTGTGTTGGGGCCCGCTTCTATTGATTTCTCGTCTGCTTGAGATTTTGCCGGAAAACGGCGACCCGATGCTGTTCCCGATGATATTGGCGCATAACTTTACCAATCTGATTATGGTGATTGTGTTTGGCATCATGTTTGGCTCGATGATGGCCGATGTTGTCGAGGATAGCGCGGTCGATACATCACGCCGTAACGAAGGCATTATTTTTGCAGCGCGTGGCTTTGCCGGAAAAATGGTCAGTGGTCTCGGCATTATGTTGGCCGGAGCGGTGCTATCGCTCATCAATCTGCCGCGCAGCGCCAAGCCTGAGGATGTCGACCCCGATGTGTTGATTGATTTGGTGTTGTTTGCCGCGCCGCTTGAGGCAGTGCTTTATATTTCAGCCTTCGCCATGATGCGGCGCTATCGTATTTCGCGCACCAAACATGGTCGTAATGTCGAAGCGGTCGCCAGCCTTTAAGATTGCAGCTCGCCAATCGTCCGGTTGGCTGAGATAATCCGGTCAGAAAGCGTCACTGATACCAGCTCCAACAGCGCGTCAATCGCCGGGTCTCGGTCAGCTTCCAGCTTGGCATAAGTATCTCGCGACAGCGCATAAACGACGGTTTTGCCGCGCGCTATCAAATCAGCACTGCGGGTTTCGCGGCGCACAAAGCCCATCTCGCCCAACATGGTATGGCGCATATAAGAGTAAATTCTGAACGGTTGACCGGGCACATCATGGCTGACAACGTCAATGCGACCGCGATCCAGAAAGTAAATTTCATTGGCATCGTCGCCCTGACGACAAATCACTTCACCGTCTTCAAATTCTTGCGGCTCAAGTGCTTTAAATAAATGGTCGGCAGCGACCTTGTCCTCAAACCGCGTCTCCAACCAGCGTTGCAAAGAGGCCACTTCGTCAAAGGCGCGGTCGCGCAGCATGCTTTCTTCAATTGCCTCCATTGCATCATAAATAGCCGCATAATTTTGGTCGGCAATCAGGGAAGGGGAGCGGCGCAGCAG
>JAKMCZ010000142.1 GCA_022428185.1 Alphaproteobacteria bacterium
CGCCATACATCGCACCCAGCATGTGCATTTTCATGCTCATCGAGGTCGGCGCGACCCTATAGTCTTCCAACACCTCAGCGGTGCTGACCCGCGAAGAGCCGTCGCGATTGCCGTCCATGTTCATATATCCATAGCGATACGAGACCATAAACTCGCCCGCTTTGTGTCCGTGGTCACGCATCACGCCAATCGGCGCATGACCGTCAGGTCGCGCCATTGTTTTGTCGTCATGCGCTAAGGCTATGCCATTGGCCGTTAGACCGAGCATTATGCAAATGCCCGAAAATAGGTGGAAAGATTTCATGATAAGACCCCTTGTTCTTTTTGTGCGCTCTCTCGTGCCAGCAAAGCGCCTGTTGGGCAAGGGGTTTTTGCCTTCCCGATGCTTTCTCGTATAATATGTCGCAGGGTTCGCCGCCTTTTCATCTTCATTACATTACGGCGTGAAATCGCGAGCTGGCAGGAGCATTTAATGGGACCACTTGATGGCGTAAAAGTTCTCGATTTGACCAGCATGGTCTCGGGCCCGATGGGCGCGATGATGCTGGCTGACCAAGGCGCAGAAGTGATTAAGGTAGAGCCATTGCATGGCGAGCAAATGCGCCACATGGCGGCGGCGCATAATGGCGTTAACGCGCCGTTTTTCAGTTGTAATCGCGGCAAGAAATCATTGGCATTGGATTTGAAATCCGAGGCAGGCAAAGAGATTTTGCTGAAGCTGGCCGAAGAAGCAGATATTTTCGTGCAGAATTTCCGCCCCGGCGCGATTGACCGAATGGGCTTTGGCGAGCCGGTGCTGCGCAAATTGAATGAGAAACTGATTTATGTGTCGATTAGCGGCTTTGGCGAAAACGGCCCTTACGCGCAGACCCGCGTCTATGATCCGGTCATTCAGGCGCTATCGGGGGCAACCGACATTCAGGCCGATCGCACCAGCGGTCGCCCACAAATGTTCCGCATCATCATTGCCGATAAGGTCACCTCACTGACTTGGGCGCAAGCCGCCTCGTCAGCGCTTTACGCGCGCGAGAAAACCGGCAAAGGCCAGCATATTCGGCTATCAATGCTGGACACCATGATTTCCTTTTTCTGGGCCGAAGGCATGACCGGTCTGGTATTTGGTGAGATGGAGTTTGACGTGCGCAAGCTGCAAGGCTCGCAAGACCTGATTTACAAAGCCAAAGACCGATACATCACCGCCGGTGCCGTCTCCGATGCCGAATGGGGTGGCATGTGTCGCGCGCTTGAACGCGAAGACTGGCTGACCGATGAACGCTTCAACACCTCAGCCGGACGGGTCGCCAATGCCGGCGACCGCAAGGCCATGACCGGCGAGGAAATAGCCAAATGGGATAGCGCCGAATTGCTGGCGCGGTTTCAAGAGGAGGGCGTGCCCTGCGCGCCGCTACTCGACCGCATGGAATTAATGGAGCATGAGCAAATCATCGCCAATGGCTCGATTGACCGCACGGTTTATGATGGCTTTGGCGAAGTGCGCCAAGCGCGACCGGCGGCGCAATTTGCGCAAACGCCGAGCGCGATTGCTCGCCCTGCCCCCAAGCTCGGCGAGCACAGCCGCGAAATTTTGACCGCACTGGGCTATGATGATGATAAAATAAATGCGCTGATTGATGATGGCAAACTGGTCGCCGCGTCTTAACGTGCAAGACGACATGCTTGTCTTTCGGTTAAAACTGGCCGACAGTGATTTAGGGAGAAAACGATATGAGCCTGACAGTTGAAAAATCCGATAGCGTTTGCGGCGCATTGGTAACCGGGGTTGAGTTGACGCAAGATATTTCCGCCGATTTGACCGGTGAATTGCGCGCCATTTGGCTTGAAAACAAGGTTATCGCCTTTCCTGACCAGCAAATGACCGATGCCGATTTGGAACGCTTCACGCTGGCTTTCGGCTCATTCGGGGAGGACCCGTTTTTCGGTCATATTGACGGGCATGAAAACATCGCCGCCATTCAGCGCAATGCTGATGAAACAACGCCGATTTTTGCCGAGTCTTTTCACTCTGATTGGAGCTTCATGGAAGTGCCACCGGCGGGCACATGCTTGTTTGGCATCACCATTCCACCTCAGGGCGGCAACACGCTGTTTGCCGACCAAGTGACGGCCTATGAACGCCTGCCCGATGCGCTGCGCGACAAGGCTGACAATCTGACCGCCATTCACTCGGCTGAACTGGGCTACGCCCCCAATGGTGCCTATGGCGATGACGACCAAGAGGGTGGTCGCTCTATGAAAATCATTCCCAGCGAGCGCGCGCGCGAAAAACGCGAGCACCCGTTTGTGCGCACCCATCACGAAACAGGCAATAAAGCCTTATTCTCCTCGGCGTCTTACATTCAGGCTTTTGCCGGAATGGAGAAGGAAGAAAGCGACGCGCTGATGATTGAGTTTTACGGTCATCAGAGCAAAGAAGAACTGATTTATTCGCATAAATGGTCAGCCAATATGCTGGTCATGTGGGATAATCGGTCTTTGCTGCATGCCGCAACCGGCGGTTATGACGGCTATGACCGTTTGCTGCATCGCACGACGATTGCCGACACGCAATTTTAGGGAGAAGCCGCATGGCAACGCATGACACGATAATCCGCAATGGGCTGATTTATGACGGCACGGGTAACGCGCCGTTTGAAGCCGATATTGCAATCGATAATGGTGTCATTTCCCAAATCGGAAAAATTGACGGTAAAGGGCTGAACGAAATCGATGCCAAAGGGCACATTGTAACGCCGGGCTTTGTCGATATTCATACCCATTATGACGGACAAGCCACGTGGGGCGACGCGCTCGACCCATCTTCGCTGCATGGCGTGACAACCGCCGTGATGGGCAATTGCGGCGTCGGCTTTGCGCCGTGTCGAGAGACTGACCATGACCGCCTCATTCAATTGATGGAGGGGGTCGAGGATATCCCGTTTCCGGTGTTGGCTGAGGGTCTGCCGTGGCAATGGGAGAGCTTCGCCGATTATCTCGATTTTTTAACGCCGCGCCGGTTCGATATTGATTTGGCCGCGCAAGTGCCCCACGCCGCGATGCGCGTTTATGTGATGGGTGAGCGTGGCGCGAACCGCGAAGAAGCGAGCGATGATGATATCGCCCAAATGGCTGAGATTGCGCATGACGCAGTGGTGGCCGGTGCGCTTGGCTTTTCGACCTCGCGCACGCTGAACCATCGCTCCGCCGATGGCAGTCCGACACCAACGCTGACGGCCAGCGAGAAAGAACTGCAGGGCATTGCAGCAGGCTTGAAAAAAGCCGGACGCGGCACGCTGCAATTTGTCTCTGACTTTGACGATATGCACGCAGAAATGGCGATGCTACGGCGACTGGTCGAAACATCAGGCCGTCCGCTTTCGGTTTCCATCGCGCAAGCTGACAGCAAACCGACCTTATGGCGTCATCTGACCGATTGGCTTGAGCAAGGCGATAATGATGGCCTGCCGCTGCGCGGTCAGGTCGGCCCACGTCCGGTCGGCGTGTTGCTTGGTCTGGAACTCACCCTAAATCCACTTTCCGGTCATCCGAGCTTTGAAAAAATTGCTGATTTACCGCTGGCGGAAAAGGTTTCAGCACTCAGTGACCCGGCCTTTCGCGCCCAACTTTTGGACGAAGAGCCTGGCTCAGATAGTCCCTTCGTGCGTGCTTTATTAGCCAGCTTTGGCAAAATATTCGTGCTTGGTGACCCGCCTGACTATGAACCGACCGCCGATAAAACTGTCGCCGCCATTGCCAAGCATCGCGGTGTTAGCGAAGTCGAAGTAGCACTTGATTTGATGCTGCAAAATGACGGGCGCGGCGTGCTTTATTTCCCTTTCCTGAATTTTGCCGACGGCAATCTCGACAGCACCCGCACCATGCTGCAAAGCGCCGCTACCCTGTCCGGCCTATCAGATGGTGGGGCTCATGTCGGCATGATTTGTGACGGGTCTTTTCCGACCAGCCTGCTGACCCATTGGGGACGCGACCGGACGCGCGGGCCGGGACTGCCGCTGGAATTGCTGGTTAGAAAGCAGTCGCACGATACCGCGCAATGGGTTGGGCTGAATGATCGCGGTCTTTTGAAAATTGGCTATCGCGCCGATATTAATGTCATCGACTTTGATAAGCTGCGCTTGCACCTGCCCGAGATAAATCACGACTTACCCGCCGCCGGTCGCCGCTTGATGCAGCGCGCCAGCGGCTATAGCGCAACACTGGTCGCCGGTGAGGTGACTTATCGCGATGGCAGGCCAACAGGCGCCAAGCCCGGCAAGCTGGTGCGCGGCGCGCAATCGGCTCCTGCCGACCGGCTGGCTGCCGAATAAACCCAAACATGGTCCGCGTCGCGCTTGCCGAATGAGTGCCCGGAACTACTTCCTAACGGGAAAGTGGGAGATTTCATGAAGCGCATTATCCGCAAAGGCTGGCTGACTCTATTGGCGGTTGTTCCGCTCTTGGTGCTGCTCAATTTGGCGTTGTTTGCCTTGCGCGCTGCCGATTGGCAACCGCAACAAGCAATTGCCGATGCGTCGCAATATGATGTCGAGATTATTCGCGATAGCTATGGCGTGCCGCATATTTACGGCGCGCGCGATGTTGATGTCGCTTTCGGTCTGGCCTTCGCGCATGCTGAAGACGATTTTGAAACCATGCAGCAATTAATCCCATTTTATCGCGGTGAATTGGGCCGCGAATTGGGTCTTGCAGGCGCACCGATAGATTATCTGGTGCATTGGCTCAATGTCCGCAATCATGTGCTTGAATATTACCAAACCGCGCTGACGCCGCAAATCCGTGCTCATTTGAAAGCCTATGCGGACGGGGTGAATTACTTTGCCGCGACCAGTCAATTTGAAGCCGACCCGCGTCTGTTTCCCATCACGCCGCAAGACCTCGCCGTCGGCTTCGCCTTGCAACATTTATTGTTTTACGGCTTTGAAAGCCACGTCGCCGAACTGTTTGCCGATAGCCCGCAACGCGAATTGGCAACCGCGCCGGACAGCGCTGCCCTGACCCGTCATATCGGTGCAGCCGGATTGCCCGTCGGCTCCAACGCTTTTGCGATAAATGCCGATAAATCATCAGATGGCGCAACGCGCATTATGATTAACTCACATCAACCGCTGAGCGGGCCGGTGGCTTGGTATGAAGCGCATGTAAAATCCGATGAAGGTTGGGATATGCATGGCGGTATTTTTCCGGGCATGCCGTTTATCGCCAAAGGCTTTAACAGCAATATCGGGTATGGCGTGACCGTCAACAAGCCGGACCTTGTTGATGTTTACCGGCTGACGCTCGACCCCGAAAATAGCCACGCCTATATGCTGGACGGTGTGGCGCATGAATTTGAACGCCGCCGCCATTGGTTGAAAATCAAACTTCTCGGTAATTTTTACTTGCCCGTGCCGCGCACTTTACTGACCAGCAAGCATGGGCCGGCGATTGAAACCAAACACGGAACTTATGCGCTGCGCTTTGCCGGCATGGGCGAAATGCGCCAGCCAATGCAATGGATGGCGATGAACAAAGCGCGCAATCTTGCCGAGTTTAAGCAAGCCATGTCGATGCAAGCCATTGTCTCGTTCAATTTTGTTTATGCCGACCGCATGGGCAATATTTACTTCCTGCATAATGGGCGTATTCCCGAACGCGCAAGCGGCTGGGATTGGCGCAAATATCTGCCCGGCGACAACAGCGCGTTAATTTGGGACAAACAAATTCCGTTTGCCGCCATGCCGCAATTAACCAATCCATCATCGGGTTATTTGCTATCGACCAATCAAGACCCGTTCAAAGTAACGGCGGCGCAAGACAACCTCTCATCAACCGATTATCCCGCAACATTGGGCTTGCAAACACGCATGACCAACCGCGCCGACCGTGGCCTCGCCATGTTTGCCGACGCGGGCAAAATGACCGAGGACGATTTTCTGGCGGTGAAATGGGACAAGTTTTATCACCCTGACAGTCGCGCCATGAAATATGTGCGCCGTGTTGCCGACAAACAATATGCGCGCGGCTCTCTGCACGAAAAAGGGCAGACACTTCTGGCCGGGTGGAATGGTGAAACCGCGCTCGAAAATCGCGCCGCCGCATTAGGGGTTTGCATCTTGTCTGAAGAATGGAAAACCGAACAGGCCGGTAAGGAAGCACCGGCTATTGAGGGGGTGTATGACACTTGCCTCGATGAACTCATGACCGCCTTTGGGCGGCTAGACCCGCTTTGGTCGGAGCGCAATCGCCTGATGCACGGCAAAGCCGATTTGCCATTGGGCGGCGGGCCAGATGTGCTGCGCGCGCTTTACGCCCTGCCCGAAGCAGACGGGCGATTAAAGGCGGTCGCGGGTGACGGTTTGATTGTTTACACGGCGTGGGACAAAAACGGCAAGCAAAGCGGTGCGATGGTGCATAATTTCGGAGCCGCCAGCACACGCCCGAAATCGCCCCATTATGATGATCAAGCGCCGCTTTACGCCGCCGAGCAATTGCGCCCTGTCGCGCTGACCAGAGAACAATTGGTGACAGGCCGGCACAGCATCAAGCGTCTGCCGCTCGACTAAGCGCGCGGGGCTTCCCAATCGAGGATTTTCCGCTTTACATCAACGCCCCAAAAATAGCCGCCCAGCCCTTTATCATGCGCCAGCACACGATGGCACGGGACGATGTAGAAAACCGGATTACGCCCGACTGCCGAGCCGACAGCACGCACGGCTTTGGGATTGCCGATTTTTGTTGCCACCGCCTTATAGCTTGACGTAGCGCCCAAGCTGATATCGAGCAAAGCGCGCCAGACATTGAACTGAAAATCCGTGCCTTTCAAATGCAAGCGCAAGGCTTGTGGCGAAGCCGTAAAATGGCTGAGCGCCGCCGCATGATGCGGCACGTTTTCTTCAATCAGACGCGTTTTGGGATGCGCGTCTTGCATCCGCCCCAACGCCGCGCCATCAGTGTTGAGCCAAATATGGGTAAGCCCATCTTGGCTTGCTGCCAATAAAATCGCGCCAAAGGGCGTATCGGCATGGGCTATAGACAGGCTTTCGGGCGCAGTTGTCATGCGCGATAGCGTGATGAAATCAGTGGGGCGCATCGGCTTCTCCTTTTTTTAAAAAATAGCCGAAGCCGCACGGCGATGCGACATGCATCTTGCGAATTCCCACAGCTTTAGCTAAACCGCTTGCATGCGCGATAGGTTCAACAACAGGCTTAAAAAGGGACTGGCTTTAGTATTACTGCTGGCCGCACTGGCACTGGCTTTTGAGCTTATCACCCATTCCGAATTTTACGCCGAGCTTGAGCGGCTCAATATGGATAATCATCGTCATTGAATGACTTATGAGCAATCTGTCGGTCAGTCGCGTGTCTCGAATAAATATCCCAGACGCGGATAATGCACCAAAACATCACCAATTTGTTCATCAGTTCGTTTGACCGCCAACGCGTCAGCCGTCACCCAAACAATCTCACCAATGGTTTCTTCCTGCCCATAATCATTGGGACGAATGGCGATATTTGCACCGACGGTTAAGGCCGCGTCTTCAATTGCATTGGCAGGTGGCGTTAAATCGGGCGATGCGTCGCGGGCAATATCAAGGGCTGCCGACGGCTCTATATCACTGCGCTGCCCCTGCCCCATATCGAGAATTCCCTTTAGCCATTTGCGAATGGCGGGGTGCGCGTCAATCTCAGCCCTTAATGAGGGCGCGCTTCCGGCAAAGTTGAGCACATGAAACACCGCCGCATCAGCCAGCGTAAACCGCGAACCAAGCATGAAGTCTGCGGCTGAAAGCTGGCGGTTTATCATCTGCAAATCGAGGACGAATTGCGCCTTGATATGCTCGACCGGTAAAGCCGCTGCCATCACTTCGGGCCGCTGCATGGCGGCACGGTCGGCGAAAAATTCGGGCGGCACTAATTCAGCAATCTCAAATATTGATGGCGTGGCGGCATTGGAAAACAGCCGATGGTCGGCCCAATCGGCAATCAATTCAGCCGCGCCAAGCAGTTCCGGCGGAGTTAATGGTGTATCGGGATAGCGCGCCTCAAGCTCGCGGATAATCAACTTGGTGTCGCAATAAACATGCGCGCCGATTTGCAACACCGGAATTTTACGATAACCGCCGGTCAGCGGTGTCAGGTCAGGTTTCGGCGCGACAACCGGTTGTTCGACCGCATGCCAAGCAAGATTCTTATAGGCAAAGATGCTGATGACCTTTTTCGAAAAAGGCGACAGCTCATATTGGTGCAGTATCAGTTCCGACATTAGGCGGCCGCGTCAAAATAGGGGCGTTCTCCGGCGATGGTGACGCGCTCCATAACCCGAACTTCGGGGAAATAATCTGACGCAGCAAAATGTTGACAAGAGCGGTTATCCCAAAACGCCATCGAACCGGGTCGCCAATTAAAGCGACACTGTAATTCAGGGTTCCAAGCGGTTTTGTATAGCATATCGAGAAGCGCCGCGCTTTCTTCCGGCTCCATATCAATAATATGGTCGGTGAAAGCGCCATTAACATAAATCAGGCGCTCATTGGTCTCAGGGTGGGTGCGCACAACCGGATGTATCATCGGCGGAAACTTATCGTGCAAATCTTCAGCTTTTTGACCGAGGCGACGGGCGAAAACCCGCGCAATATCATGCGATGCAGATAGGTTTTCAATCTTCTCTTTAATCTCGTCAGACAGCCGCTCATAAGCCAACACCATATTGGCAAACAGCGTGTCGCCGCCGACATGCGGCAGCTCAATGGCGCGCAGAATAGAGCCGAGTGAGGGCGCTTCACGCCACGTCACATCGGAATGCCACATATTTTCCGCACCGCGCGAGCTTGGGCCATGCGCGATACGCAAAACTTCAGGGTCGGGCTGATCTTTCGGTGTGGCCGGATGAATTTCCAAATCGCCGAATTGATTGGCGAATTCGATATGCGCTTCGCGGCTTAAATCTTGGTCACGGAAAAACACGACACGATGTTTCAAAAGCGCAGCGCGCACTTCTTCAATCATTGTGTCGTCAAAGTTCGACAAGTCACAATCCAGCAATTCGGCACCGCAATGCGGCGTTAATTGATTAACTCGAAAACGGCTAAAGTCAGACATTGGCTCCCCCCAAATAAGAAGGTCATTTTGGGGGGAAATCCCGTTTTGGTCAATCATCTCTTCAATTCTATGGGCGAGTTTGTTAGGTTGCGCCAAGACAATAAAAGACGGATTTCTTATGAGTGTTGTTGTTATCGGTGCCGGTCAGGCGGGCTTGCAAACCATTATGAGCCTGCGGCAAGGCGACTATCAGGGCGAAATTACGCTGGTCGGCGATGAGGCGTTTTTGCCCTATCAGCGCCCGCCTCTGTCAAAGGCCTATCTTTCAGGCAAGATGGAGCGCGAGCGGCTATTTTTGAAGCCCGACGATTTCTACAGCGATAATAATGTAACCCTCATGCTTGAAACCTCTGCCGAGCGCATTGATGCGGCGGCGAAAACCATCACGCTCAACAATGGTGAGACGCTGGCTTATACATATGCAGTGATTGCCACCGGCAGCCGCCCGCGCCTGCTCGATGTGCCCGGACGCAACCTCGATAACGTTTTCGACTTGCGCGGCATGAGCGATATTGATGCCATGCAACCGCATTTTACCGAGGGCAAGAAGCTGGCCGTTATTGGCGGCGGTTATATCGGGCTGGAGGCTGCAGCCGTCGCCGCCTCAATGGGATTGCACGTGCATGTGCTGGAGGCTGCGCCGCGCTTGCTGGCGCGTGTTGCTGAGCCTGAAATTTCCGACTTCTACACGCGACTGCACAAACAACATGGCGTGACGCTGATAACCGAAAGCCAGATGACCGGCTTTGTCGGTGATGGCGCGGTGAGCGGCATTGCGATGGCTGATGGCAGCGTTATTGATGCTGATATTGTGATTACCGGCATCGGTATTCTGCCCAATGTCGAGCTGGCCGAAGCGGCGGGTTTGGCCGTTGAAAACGGCATTGTGGTGAATGAGGTCGGACAGACCGACGACGCAAATATTTTTGCCGCCGGCGATTGCACCTTGCACCCGAATGATTTGCTGGGCCGCACCATGCGGCTGGAAAGCGTGCCCAATGCGATTGAGCAAGGCAAGGCTGTCGCCTCAGCCATTTGCGGCGCGCCAAAGCCCTATCATCAAGTGCCGTGGTTCTGGTCTGACCAATATGACGTGAAACTGCAAATCGCCGGTGTGCCGAACGACATCGACAATAAAGTGCTGCGGGGCGATGACAGCACCAACAGCTTTGCATGGTTCTACTTCACCGGTGACAAGCTGACCGGCGTGACCGCCGTTAACCGCCCGGCTGAGTTCATGGCCGGTCGCATGCTGATTGAAAAATCGCTTAAAGGCGAAGCGGTCGCTGATCCGACCAAGCTTGTCGATGAGAGCCTAAAACCGAAACAGTGGCTTGCATGAGGCGTGCCCTCGCCCTGCTGATGTGCGCCACATTGCTCACCGCATGCGCCAGCCGTGAGAGTGATGGCGACATCACCTCGCTCGACGACCCTAAATTCGTAAGCTGGTATAAAACCGCCTCGCCCTATGCGCGCACCGCCCTGTTTGTCACCCTATGCGCGGCGCAGGGTTTCAGTAATGGCGCGATTGAGATCAATTTCTGCATTTCTAATATGAGACGCGATGCGCGGATACGCGTCGAGGGGCGTTTGTGAGCACCCCCGCCAACAAGCTGATTGAGCAAACGCTGACATATTTCGCTGACCATCACGGCGACCCATATGCTTCGGCGTTTCAAAAACTCTATGCCGCCGACCCGCGCTATGAACCGCTTTTCGTTCTCGATACCGATGAGGGGCTGCGCCGCAATATGATGCGGACAACGCTGGAAATGATTGCCACCTATATTGACGATGCCTATGCGGCTGAAAATCTCGTCATCGGCGCCAGACTGGTTCACCTAACCTATGAAATTGATGATGATTTTGACCTGTTTTTCGCCATCACCCGCGATGTCATCGCTGAAGGGTGCGCCGAGATTTGGAGTGACGCTCACGCCGCTGCTTGGGTGACCATGCTGACCGATTTTGAAAAAGCGCGGCTTTAAAAAGCGGCAATACCCGTAATCGCGCGGCCGAGAATGAGGGCGTGCACATCGTGCGTGCCTTCATAAGTATTGACCGTTTCGAGATTAATCGCATGGCGCATCACATGATACTCGCCGGCAATGCCGTTGCCGCCGTGCATATCGCGCGCTTGGCGCGCCACATCGAGCGCTTTGCCGACATTATTGCGTTTGACGATAGACACCATTTCGGGCGCGAAGCGACCTTCATCCATCAGGCGACCGACGCGCAAACTGGCTTGATAGCCGAGCGCAATCTCTGACTGCATATCGGCAAGTTTCTTCTGATAAAGCTGATTGGCAGCCAATGGTTTGTTGAACTGATGCCGCTCGAGACCGTAATCGCGCGCCGCCTCAAAACAAAATTCAGCCGCGCCCATCGCGCCCCAGCTAATGCCATAGCGCGCCCGATTAAGGCATGAGAATGGCCCTTTCAGCCCCTCAACATCAGGCAGCATATTTTCTTCCGGCACGAACACATCTTCCATCATAATCATGCCGGTAATGGAAGCGCGCAGAGATAGCTTGTTTTCAATCTTTGGCGCGCTCAGCCCGTCCATGCCCTTATCGAGGATAAAGCCTTTAATCTTATCGTCATGCTCGGCAGATTTTGCCCAAATGACAAACACATCGGCAATCGGCGCGTTGGAAATCCAAGTTTTTGAGCCGTTGAGCACAAAACCGCCATCAACCTTTTTGGCATTGGTGCGCATGCCTGCCGGGTCAGACCCGGCATCGGGTTCGGTAAGGCCAAAGCAGCCTATATAGTCACCGCTCGCCAGCTTGGGCAGATATTTCTGTTTCTGCTCCTCAGAGCCGAATGTGTTAATCGGGTGCATGACCAGCGACGACTGCACCGACATCATCGAGCGATAGCCGCTATCGACCGCCTCGACCTCACGCGCCACCAGCCCGTAAGACACATAAGAAGCGCCCGCGCCGCCATATTCCGGCTTGATGGTAACGCCCAACAGCCCTTGCGCGCCCATTTCAGTGAAAATCTCCGGCGCAGAAGTCTCATTGACGAACATATCAGTGACGCGCGGCAGCAAGCTCTCGCGTGCATAAGCGTGCGCGCTGTCAGCAATCATGCGCTCTTCTTCGCTCAATTGCTCGCTGAGTAGAAACGGGTCTTCTGCGTTAAATTTTCCTATTTTTTCCATAATCCGACTATCTCACATTCGCCGTGCCTCTGAAAAATAAAAAACCCGCATGCATCACAATGGCACATGCGGGCTTTTTTCCTCCAGAAAGAGGCTATTTCTTGATGATACCGGCCAGCATTTTGCGGGTTTTCTCACCATAAGGCGGGCGCAACGCACCGGCCGCAAATTCAAACGGTGACTGGCGGAACACGGTTTTGGCATGGCTGAAATTAACAAAGCCTTCCTTGCCATGATAAGCACCTGTGCCCGACGGACCAACGCCGCCAAACGGCGCATCGTCTTGCATGATATGGGTAATCACATCATTAACGGCGACACCGCCTGAGGTTGTGCGATTGACCACTTTGCTTTCTTCAGCCTTATTATCGCCGAAATAATACAAGCCCAGCGGACGGTCATGATCATTCACATAACCAATCGCTTCATCGGTTGTTTTGTAAGATTTGACCGGCAAAATCGGGCCAAAAATTTCTTCCTGCATCACCGTCATGTCTTCAGTCGGCTCAACCACAATGGTCGGCGGAATTTTGTGATGCGGCTGCTGCGAAAAATCTTCATTCGCCGGATTGATTTCAACAATCTTGGCAC
>JAKMCZ010000178.1 GCA_022428185.1 Alphaproteobacteria bacterium
AGCGCGATTAAATCAAGCTCCAGAAAAGCCAGAGGCTCGCGCCCATTGGCTATGGCTGTCTGGGCATCGGCATAGGTTGTTTCGCCAATCAATATGGTTTGCGCGTAATCCTTGGTCTGGCCTTCCAACCGCGCCGCAACATTCACCGTGTCGCCCATGACCGAATAATTAAAGCGCTGGTCGGAGCCGACATTGCCGACCAGTGTCGGGCCCGAATTGAGGCCGATGCCGATGCGGATGTCCTGCTCAAAACCACCCAGAAACGGGTCATTGCGCAGGGTCTCATTAACGTCAACCAAAGCCGCCAGCATATCCAATGAGGCACGGCAGGCCTCATATCCATGCGCTGCCACATCGGTCGGGGCGTTCCAAAACGCCATAATATTATCGCCAATATATTTATCGATTGTGCCGCTGCGGTCTTGAATGACTTTCGACAGGCCGGTGAGGAAAATATTGATGATGTGGGTCAGCTTTTCCGGCGCGTCGGCAAAGGCTTCTGAAATGCTGGTAAAACCGCGAATGTCACAAAACAAAATCGTCAAATCGCGGGTTTCACCGCCCAGTTTCAGCTTGTCGGGGTCGCTGGCGACCTGTTCGACCATATCGGGCGCGAGATAATATTGAAACGCATTGCGCACTTCGCGTCTTTCGCGTGCAGTTTCCAGAAAGTGTAAAAATGCAGCCGTCAGAAAGGTTAAAAACACTGACAGGGCGGGCGTAGCCGGATCGATAAGCAGCAGATTATTTGAAAATTGCTGCCATGAAATCATTGTTCCCACTGCCAGACTGGAAACAAAAAACACAATACCCGGCCCAAGCGAAAAGCGGTAAATCATATAGACCAGTGCCAGCCCGATAAGCACGGTCGCCAAAGCTTCACAAAGCTGCACCCAAATCGGTCGTTTTAGATAAGTGCCGGAAATTATCTGCTGCACGGTCTGAATATGCACTTCAACGCCGGGTGTTGCCGGATTAATCGGCGTGGCACGAATATCTTTCAGCCCCGCCGCACTGGTGCCGATAAAGGCAATTTTACCGGCCAGACGCATCATGTCGAAACCGGGTTGCAAAATTTCATACGCCGACACGGTATCAATGTCGTCGCTATTGGCGAAATACAGCCGCATGCTTCCATCAGGCTCAATCGGCGTAATAATTTGCCCGACTTTGAGCCGCGACAGACCGAAGCCGGAAGTATAAGCGCCTTCGCCGCGCACATCAGAAGCGCGCACCACAATCGAGCCGGCGCCTTGTGCGACGCGCAGGCTTTCCAATGACAGGCTTGGATAAATATTCTCACCGGCTTTGAAAAGCAGGGAGGCGCGCCGAATAATGCCGTCATCATCAATGCGCGCATTTATTGAGCCCAGACCGAGCGCATTTTGGTTCAGCACATCGCGATTTTTAATCGCATAATCACTGGTCGGCAGACTGCGCATCGGATCAAGGCCTGCCTCACGATCGCTATTTTGCGCGCGCAGGGCGACGCCGGCTTTCGGTTCGGGCAGCGTCTTTACCTTATTGCTCAACATGGTCGCCATTATCACCGGCGCGTCGCGCATGGCGCGGGCAAAGGCATCATCGGGGCTGGTGATTTGGCGGTTAATGGCGGCGCGCAGCGTGTCCCAATCCGCCGTCCGGTCGGGCATTAACAGGCCGTCCCAAATCGGCAATATCTCGCTTGGTGCGGTGCGGTCGGCCTCGGTAAACAAAATGTCAAAGGCGATGGCGGCGCTGCCATAAGCGGTCATTTTTTCGACCAGTGCGGCAAAAACACTGCGCGGCCAGGGAAATTGCCCCAATTCTCTGAGACTGGCTTCGTCAATATCGACAAAGATGACGGGGCTGTCTTGCTCAACGCGCGGCTGCCAGCGATTATATTGGTCAAAAACCAAATTGCGTGTAAATTCAACAGGATAGGGTTGCCATAATTGCATGGTGACGGCAGCCAGCAAGACCGCCATCGGCAGAAGAAACTTCTGCAAACGCATAAATAAACGCTGTAAATACGACAAACCCAACCCCAATTACACCGGCAGTCTAGCAAACTCCGATTGTGATTTCACGCTTTCTAAGCGCACAGATTGGTAAACACCCTAATCGCGATTCCATGGATTTTTACCGTCTTTCGGGTCGATGCGGCGCGGTGGCGGTTTGGCGCGCCCGCCAATGCTCGGCACATGCAGCGGGCCATCGTCACGACTGAAAGCGCGGCTAAGTGGTTTTTGGAAAAATTTCACATGCGGGCGTTTGAAAAAAGGTATCAGCGCCATGCCTGCCGCCATCGAATAGAGGTGCACATCATAGGCGACATTGCCTTGCGGGTTCAGATAGCCGGTCAATTGACCGAACAACCAAAAGGCAAAAATCAGCACGGCCGGAATATTAAAGGCTCGAAAGAAAATGAAAAAACCGACAAGGGTTTTGATGTTGGCGCGCGGCCACAGCAAAATATAAGCGCCAATCATCGCCGAGCAAACGCCGCTCAACCCAACCAAAGGCGTGGTGCTGTCCGGATTGGCAAGCCCGTGACCGAGCGTGCCAACCGTGCCGGTAATTACCGCAAAGGCAATGAATTTAGGTCCGTGACCAATCGCGTCTTCGACATTATCGGCCAGCAAATACATGACATAAAGATTGCCGAAGATGTGCATGAAGCCGCCATGGCTAATCATCGTGGTAATGAACGTGACAAAAACGGGCAGCGGGCTGATGCCATATTCAAAGCTTGGATCGTAACCGGTAAACAGCCGCGCCGGAATAAAGCCATATTCCAAAACCGCTTCGGGTGGGCGACCGATTTGATAACCGAGATACCACAGCACGCACAGACCCATAATTGCATAGGTTAAGAACGGCTTTCTGAAGCTCGGGTTTTCGTCATAAAGGGGCAGAAACCACATTGCGCCAGCCTATCGCGCGCGCCCTTACGGTGCAATCAATCAAGCGTTTAATCGGCGCTTACTTTGGTGCCGCCGACCGAGACGATAAGTAATTTGTCAGCCGTTAAAAGTTGCGCGGCGCGCTGCACATCGTCAATGGTGACTTTATTGATATTGGCGTTGCGGGTTTTGAAATAGCTCATTGGCCAGCCGTTTAATTGCACGCCGATAAGTTGCGACGCGATTTTTGACCCGCTATCGAAGCGCAACGCATAATTGCCGGTCAAATAGGTTTTTGCCGCTGCCAATCTTTCGGCACTCACCGGCTCGTTTGCCATACGCCGCATTTCGGCGCGAATAACGTCCATCGCCTGTTGCGCGGTATCATTGTCGCTTGCCACTGAGCCGTTCCACATGGCGGCCTGCTCAAAATTCGATGTGCCGCTATAAACGCTATAGGCGAGGCCGCGCGCCTCACGCACTTGCTCGGTCAGGCGCGAAGAAAAACCGCTGCCGCCCAATATTGAATTCATCACAAAGTCCGCGAAGAAAAGCGGGTGATGATGCCCGACCCCTTGTTGCGCAAATACGATGCTGGTTTGCGGTCCGGCGCGGGCGATATGGCGGCTTGTCGGGCCTTGCGCAATGGCGGCGTCACCAACCCGCGAAATCGAACTGCGCGCGGGCAGGGGGGTGAAAACGTGGCGCATCATACGGCGCAGTTCGGCGCGGCCAATATCGCCGACCACGGCGAGATAAAGATTGTCGCGCGCCAATATGGCATTGTAATGGGCGCGAATATCGGCCGCGCTTATGGCAGCGAGACTGTCTTGCGTGCCATCGCGCAACTGCCCATAAGGGTGCGCGCCAAATGCCAGTTTCATAATTTCATTGCGGGCAATCGTGCCGGGGCTTTGCTGCGCTCTTAAAATCGCCGTTCGCTGCTCTTGCTTCATGCGCGCTATTGCTTCGTCATCAAAGCGCGGCGCATTGACGGCGAGGCGCAGCAGCTCAAAGCAGATATGTTTATAACGGCTCAAACAACGCAAGGTTGCGGTCATCTCATCGCGTCCCGCTGAAAATGACAATGTCATGGCATGGTCAGCCATGGCTTGCTGAAACGCGTTGGCGGGCATGTCACCGGCGCCCTCATTCATCAGGCGCGCCAACAGCATGCCCAATCCAGCCTTGCCTTCAGGGTCGGCAGCAGCGCCACCGCGCCATGCCATCTTTACGGTTATGAGCGGCAGACTGCGGTCGCTGACCAACCACGCTTGCATGTCGCGCAAATCAACCGCTTGAACGGGCGGCGCGGCCCTGGCACCAAACGCCAGAAACAAACTCATAAGGGTTGCAAGCAGTGCGCGGGTCATTGCACATCTCTCGCATCAGGAGCCGATAGATGACCGGTCACCGAATGTGCGGTGACCAAAAATTTCTGTGCGGCGCGGCGCACATCGTCGGCTGTTACCTGTTCTATATCGTCGACCCAAGCCAGCACATCTTGCGGCGAAAGCCCCAGCATAGCGGCACGCCCGAATATGTTTGCCATGCTTTGCTGGCTGTCGCGGGCATAAATCAAATCGGAGACCAGTTGCCGTTTGGCCCGGCGCAATTCCGCCGCACTTACCGGCGTGCTTTGCAGTTTGGCAATTTCGCCCTCAACCGCCGCAGCTAAGGCGGCGAAGGAGGTTTGCGGTGCCGGAATGGCGTAAATGCTGAACTCACCATTGTCTAAGCGATTAGTGTCGCTATAGGCGGCGGCGCTGACCGCCAGTTTTTTGTCGACCACGAGCGATTGATACAACCGTCCGGTCAGACCACCGCTTAAAATTTCTGCCATCACATCGGCAGCGGCAAACTGGTCTTTATCTTGGCGTTGTGCTTGCGGCAGACGATAAATCCGTCGCCAGCTTGGTTGGCGCACCCGCGCATCGATAAGGGTTTCGGGCAAGGCGAAATCAGTCACGGTTAGCGCGTCAGCCGCCCTGCGTGGCGCGCGCGGGCGGTTGCTGGGGGTCAATCCGCCATAATGGATTTTCGCCAGTCGCGTCACCTCATCGAGCGTTACGGCCCCTGCTACCACCAGCACTGCGTTATCGGGCGCGTAATAGCGGCGATAGAAAGTGCGCGCATCTTCGGCGTTCAGTTTCTCAATCTCATCGCGCCAACCGATTACCGGCACTTCATAGGCCGTGCCCGCATGTAGTTTCTTGCGCATCTGCTCGGCCAAAAGAGAGGCCGGCCGCCCGTCAACGCGCATGGAGCGTTCTTCCAAAATCACATCGCGCTCGACCGCCACAATATCGGGCTTAATAATCAGTTTTTGCATACGCTCGGCTTCCATCTGCATCATTTGACCCAGCTTGTCTTTGGCGATGCGCTGAAAATAAGCCGTGTAGTCATAGGAGGTGAAGGCATTATCTTGCCCGCCCAATCGGGCGACGGTTTTTGAAAAATCACCGGGCGGGATATTTTCCGTGCCGCGAAACATGAGGTGCTCAAAAAAATGGGCGATGCCTGATTTGCCTTTTGGTTCATCGGCTGAGCCGACCCGATACCAAAGCATATGCGTTATGACATCGGCGCGAAAATCAGGAATGACGATAATCTGAAGGCCGTTATCAAGCGCGGCGGTTTCAACTTGCGGCCCGTCGGGTGCGCGTCCGCAACCGGCAAGGGCGAGGACGATAATCAGAGCGCCGATAAGGGGTTTAATTTGCATGGGTTTTAGCTGCTGAAGCGCGGCCTATTCAGCCTGACCGGTGGACTCATCAGCCGTGAGCTTGTCGACCAGTTCTGCATCTTCGCCGCGTTTGCCGCTGCGTTCAGCTTCCAGTGTTTGACGCACGCCATCACCGTAAACACCGCCGCGCGCGGCCTCGTCGAGCATACGCTGTTCTAAGGCATCGGGCTGGCGTTCCGTGTTTGGTGTGCGCAAGACAACCAATCGTGCCAATTCAGCACCTTGTTTAGAAACCGGTGCTCTGCGCGAGCCGTCAGGCGGACGCAGTTCAAACTCGGGCGGCAAAATAAGCGGCGCACGGCGCACAACATTAAATTCATTGGGCGGATTTTTATTATAGCCCAGCCCGCAAGCGGCCAAGACCGGCGCGATGAGCGCGATTAAGCCAAATCGGATAAATAGAGAGCGCGTAGATGCATGTTTCATGGCGTTTGGTATAGCCGAAATCACGAAGGACGCAAAGCGTCATAAAGCAAAATCACCACGGCAAAGCTTATCCATATATCTGCCAGATTGAAGACATACCAATAATAACCCGCCGCATGCAGCGAGATGAAATCAACCACCGCGCCGTGCCAAAGCCGGTCGATGAGATTGCCCAGCGCGCCGCCACAAATCAGCGCATAGGCGAGCGATAAGCGGAAATGCTCGGCACCACGCATTAAATAGGTGAAAAAGCCGATGGCGAGCAGCGAAACAACGATTAAGAACACGCGACCTGCCGCGCCCCCCTCGGCAAAAAGGCCATAGCTAATGCCATAATTCCAAATCAGGGTGAAATCGAGAAACGGCAAGATGGTTTGCGTCTGATGGGTGGCATAACCGGCCCAAAAGACAATGGCGATTTTGCTCAACTGGTCGAGCGCGGCCAGAGCCAGCGTCAATAAAACAGCATGGTTCAGCGAGAGCGGTTTAACCGGCATCATACTCGGCCACCGCCGCTGCATCGCGTGGGGTCAAATTGGGATAGCCGTCCACTGAGCCGACATCAGGCAAGATTTTCCATGAGCGTTGGCATTTTTGACCTTCAGCCATTTTTGTTACCACGCCGACACCGGCGACTTCGTCGAGGCTGAACGCATTATCAGCCGGAGCGGTATCGGTCAGCTCAATCTGCGAGGTAATACAAATATCGGCCATGTTCTGCCCATTGACCGCCGCCATCAGTGTGTCATCGGTGATATGCACAATCGGCGCCGCCTCAAGGCTGGACCCAATGCGCTTTTCGCGCCGCTCGATTTCCAATGCGCCGGTGACGACGCGGCGCACCTTGCGGATATTATCCCATTTGGCGGCCAGCGCATCATCTTGCCAAGCCGCGTCAATATCGACAAATTGCTGCAAATGCACGCTGTCATCGGAAACACCAAAGCGCGATTGCCAAATCTCTTCTGTGGTGAAGCACAAGACCGGGGCAAACCAGCGCGTCAAACATTGAAAAGCAATATCCATCACCGTGCGGCAGGCGCGCCGCTCAAGGCTTGAGGGCGCATCGCAATAAAGCGTATCCTTGCGAATATCGAAATAAAACGCCGACAAATCGACCGTCATGAAATTGAACAGCGCTTGATAGATTTTACGGAAATCAAAATGGCTATAATTATCGCGCACCAGCGCGTCCAATTCATGCAAACGATGCAGCATATAGCGTTCAAGCTCAGGCATGTCTTGTGTCGCCATTTTTTCGGCCTCGTCAAAACCCGACAGATTGCCCAACAAGAAGCGAAACCCGTTGCGGATTTTGCGATAGGCATCGGTATTGGCCTTGATTATTTCCGGCCCGATGCGTTGATCTTCGGAATAATCACAAGACATCGTCCACAGGCGGATAATCTCCGCCCCTGATTGCTGAATAACCTTGAGCGGGTCGACCGCATTGCCAAGCGATTTCGACATTTTCTTGCCCTGCTCGGTCATGGTGAAGCCATGCGTCACGACATTTTTATACGGTGCGCGCCCGCGCGTCGCGCAAGCCTCTAACAGCGAGGAATGAAACCAGCCACGATGCTGGTCCGACCCTTCGAGATAAACATCGGCGGGCCATGCCAAATCATCGCGCGCTTCCATGACAAAGGCATGCGTCACGCCGCTATCGAACCAGACATCGAGAATATCGCTGACTTGCTCATAATCTTCGGCCTGATAATCGCTTCCCAAAAATTCCTGCGGGTCGGTATCGAACCAAGCGTCCGCGCCCTTCTCGCGCACGGCATCGACAATGCGCTGATTGACGCTGTCGTCGCGCAATGGCTCGCCGCTTTGCTTATCGACAAACAAAGTTAGCGGCACACCCCATGCGCGCTGGCGCGACACCACCCAATCGGGACGATTTTCGATCATTGAATAAATCCGGTTTTTGCCGCTTTTGGGATACCAGTTTACTTTGTCAATTTCCTCGAGCGCCGTATCGCGCAGCCCGGTTTTCTCCATTGAGATGAACCATTGCGGCGTATTGCGGAAAATCAGCGGCGCTTTCGACCGCCAACTATGCGGATATTGGTGGCGCAATTTACCTTTGGCGAGCAGGGCGTTTGCTTCAACCAGCGCGCCGATAACAGCGCCATTGGCGTCGCCATCTTTGCCTTTATCATTGAGCACGCGCTTGCCGGCAAAGACCGGCACGCTATCGAGATAAACCCCCGCCTCATCGACGGTAAACGGCACTTCAATATTGTGCTGCATGCCGAGCTCGAAATCGTCTTGACCGTGGCCCGGCGCAATATGCACCAAACCGGTGCCGGTCTCATCGGTAACGAAATCACCGCTTAGAACCGGCACATCAAAACCATAGCCTTGCGCTGCCAGCGGATGCGCGCATGTCAATTCAGACGGGTCAATGTCACGGACGCGCTGATAATCTTCAATATCGGCAGCAGCCATAACTTGCGCGGCGAGATTGTCACATAAAACAAGTTGCTCGCCATTGGCTGCATAAAGTCCATAGGTCAGGCCGGGCGCAAAGGCGATGGCGCGATTGCCCGGTATCGTCCACGGTGTTGTCGTCCAAATAACTGCATAGGTATCGTCCATGCCGCTGACCGGAAATTTCACGAATATGGTTGGCGAGACATGCTCTTCATATTCAACTTCGGCCTCGGCCAAAGCGGTTTTTTCAACCACCGACCACATGACCGGCTTGGAGCCGCGATAAAGTGAGCCGTCCATGATGAATTTTTGGAATTCCTCGACAATTACCGCTTCGGCGTCATAAGCCATCGTGGTGTAGGGCTTTTCCCAATCGCCCAGCACGCCGAGGCGTTGAAACTGCTCGGATTGGACATTGACCCAGTTTTCGGCGAATTGACGACATTCGGCGCGAAACTCCGTCGGCGGCACATCGTCTTTATCTTGGCCTTTATTGCGGTATTGCTCTTCGATTTTCCATTCAATCGGCAGACCATGACAATCCCAACCGGGCACATAAACCGCATCGCGGCCCATCATCTGATGGGCACGGACAATCACATCTTTCAAAATCTTGTTCAGCGCATGGCCGATATGAATATCGCCATTGGCATAGGGCGGGCCGTCATGCAGCACGAATTTTTCGCGCCCCTTCGCATCGTCGCGCAAGCGATGATACAGGTCGATATTTTGCCAATGCGCCAGAATATCGGGCTCACGCTTGGGCAGACCAGCTTTCATCGGAAACTCGGTTTGCGGTAAGTTCAGCGTCTCGCGCCAATCTCTCTGCCCTGTATCGTGCCCTGTATCTTGGTCTGATTTATCACTCATGCTCGTTTCCTATTTGAGGCCTTGTAGCAATAGAAGACCCTAACTGCCAAGCATTTCGCGCGCTGTATCGCTATCGAGGGCGATTTGTTTTTTCAGCGCGTCCAGGCCATCAAATTTTTGTTCGGGGCGAATGAAATGCAAAAGTGAGACGCGCAAATTGGCGTCATATAAATCGCCGTCAAAATCAAAAAAATGGCTCTCAAGGCGCGGCTTGTCCGTGCCGACGGTCGGGCGCAGGCCGAGATTGGCAACTCCGCTCAATATCTGACCGGAAAATGCACCGTCCAGCACCTCGGCACGCACCGCGTATACACCGAATTTCGGCAACACATAATCATCAAGCGGCATATTGGCGGTGGCAAAACCGATTGTGTGCCCACGCCGATCGCCGGTCTGCACGGCGGCTTCAATGGCAAAAGCATGTCCCATCAGCGCGGCGGCCAGTTCGGGTTCGCCATCGCGCAAGAAATTGCGAATGGCAGAAGATGAAAACGGTTGCGTGCTGTCGGGTTGCAAAACCGCTTCGGTGGCGAAAGTTTCAAATCCCATTTCGCCGCCGACATCGCGCAGCATGGCAAAATTGCCTTTGCGGCCTTTGCCGAAGCAGAAGTCATAACCGACGCAAACGCCGCTTACGGCTAATTTATCGACCAGAATATCGGCAATGAAATCCTCTGCTTCGCAGGCTGCCATATTGGCGTCAAATGGCAGGGCGAGGGTGAAATCAACCCCCAAATCGGCCAGCAGCGCGGCACGGGTGACCAGTCGCGTCAGCCTGAAGGGCGGCGCGTCGGGGGCAAAAAATTGCTGCGGGTGCGGGTCAAACAGCATCACACCCAAAGGCGCGTCTTTGGCATCGGCCAGCGCGCGCGCATCGGCAATTACTTGTTGATGACCCAAATGCACACCGTCAAAATTGCCAATGGCAAGCACGGCACGGCGCGCCGTGTCGGGTAAATCGGTGAGGCTTCTGAATAAATGGGCCGAATTTGGGTCAGTTGATGTCATGGCAATAATTTAGGGCTGTGCGCGGTTGCAGACAAGCTACCAAACCAGATGATGTATTGCATAGCGCGCTTGTGTGTTTTCTGCACTCAAAATCGCGGCGACCGCTTCGGGTGTGTCGACTTTCGCGCCCGAGGCACCAACCAGTCCGCCGCCGATAAACAGCGCGTCAATACCGCTTGCTTCGGCCCCCGGTATGTCGGTTTTCGGCCCGTCGCCAATCGCCAAAAGGCGCGGCGCATCGAGACCGGTCATGTCGCTGAGCATGGCATGGGCGCGCTCATAGACCATTGGATAGGGTTTGCCGACCCAGACCACCTCGCCGCCCATATTTTCATATTTTTCTGCCACCGCACCGGCGCAATAAATCACCTTATCCCCGAATTGCACGGTGCGGTCGGGGTTGGGGCATAAAAGCGGCAAGTCGTGGTCTAAAAACCGCGCCAGCATATCGGCATAATCATCAGGTGTTTCAACCGTATCGTCATACATGCCGGAAAATAAAATCGCGTCGGCGGCAGCTTCGTCGACAAATTCGACAGCAATGTTTTGAATGAGGTCGGCATCTTTATCGGGGCCAATATGACAGATTTTTTTGCCGTCGCGCCCCATATCCGTCATTAAAGCGCGCACTGCATCGCCCGAGGTTAAAATATCATCATAGCTGTCGGGGCTATTGCCGATTTTGTGCAGGCGCGCCAGCGCCGACGGGCCGGGGCGCGGCGCATTGGACAGTAAGAGCACTTTGCCGCCGTCGTCCCGAAAGGTTTTGAGCGCCGCATCAACACCGTCAAACGGGGTCTGCCCATTGTGTAAAACGCCCCAAATATCGACAATCAGGGCATCGTAATTTTCGGCAATTTCAGCCAGACCGGACAGCATTTGCGGTAAACTCATGGACGCTCCTTCGACGTGACGCGAAGCTGCCTGTTTCGTCGGCTTTCGTCAAGTGCGCGCAGTACGTCGTGTTGTGGCTTGTTTTTCGAGCTTTGTTTCTGCTAGTTTCGCAACAGATTTTGCGGGCAGATTTTGAGGGAGGCTTTCATGCAATTATTCGATCTATCAGGAAAAACATCGGTCATCACCGGCGCATCGCGCGGCATTGGTGAGGCAATTGCGCGCCAAATGGCTGATCACGGTGCCAATGTGGTTGTTTCAAGCCGCAAAGCGCCGGCGTGCGATGAGGTGACCAATTCCATCAATGAAAAGCACCCGGGCCGCGCGCTTACCGTGCAGTGTAATATCGGCAGTAAAGACGAGTTGCAAAACCTTGTCGACGAAAGCAAAGCGCATTTCGGTCAGGTCGATATTCTGGTTTGCAATGCGGCGGTCAATCCGTATTTCGGGCCGGCGATGGATTGCCCAGATGATGCTTTTGACAAAATCATGAGTTCGAATGTGAAATCCAATCACTGGCTGTGCAATATGGTGCTGCCCGATATGATTGAGCGCAAAGACGGCACGATTATCATTATTTCGTCGATTGGCGGGCTGAAGGGCTCAGGCGTTTTGGGCACTTATGCGATTTCAAAAGCGGCTGATTTCCAACTGGCACGTAATATTGCGGTCGAACACGGGCATCATAATGTCCGCGCCAATGCTATCGCACCGGGGCTTATCAAAACCTATTTTGCTCAAGCGTTGTGGGATAACCCCGATATTTTGGAGCAATCAACCGCGACGACGCCGCTCAAACGCATCGGCATGCCCGATGAGATTGCCGGTGCCGCCGTGTTTTTAGCCAGCGATGCCGGAAACTATATGACCGGTCAGCAAATGGTGATTGATGGCGGCCAAACCATCGCTTAAAGGCGGCTGTTTGTGAAAGGCAAAATTTATTGCTTAAAGGCAATAAATTAAATCCAGTAGAATTTTTGTAAACCATTGAGTTTATTGAGAATAAGCCTATTGCCAGCGCACAAACCATGCGTGAAATAGGCAGCGCATCTTATGATGCGCCAGTTTTTACGCCTGTGGAAGGCGCTGCGGTTACTCCCACCTACTGCTTTGCTTTCCTCCGCCCGGGCTGTTAATTGGCGGCCGGTGGCGTTTGCGTCACCGGCCATTTTATTTTGATCGCCCATTTGGCTGGTTTTGCCGATTGGCTGCGTTGGCTTTTTTTTTAACCCTTCTCTTGACACTTCTGCTGCTTCTGCCTATCTCAATTCTGCAAATTGGCACCATCTTGGTGAGAGTGCCAATCTCAATTGGGAGCCCTTTGACAGGAGAAGGCAGATGAAATTTCGTCCTTTGCATGACCGCGTATTGGTGCGTCGCGTCGATGAAGACACTAAAACCGCCGGTGGGATTATTATTCCGGACTCGGCGCAGGAAAAACCGTCACAAGGTGAAGTGGTTGCCGTGGGAACCGGCACGCGTGGTGATGACGGCAAAGTTGCACCGCTGGATGTAAAACCGAAAGACAAAGTCTTGTTCGGTAAATGGTCCGGCAATGAAGTGACAATCGATGGTGAAGAACTGTTGATTATGAAAGAAAGCGACATTTTGGGAATTATCGGTTAACGCCGATCCCATATCCAATAGGAGACACTCATGGCTAAAGAAGTAACTTTTGGCTCAGAAGCCCGCGACAAAATGCTTAAAGGCGTCGACATTCTCGCCGACGCTGTAAAAGTGACGCTCGGCCCGAAAGGCCGCAATGTTGTGCTTGATAAATCTTTCGGCGCACCGCGCACCACAAAAGATGGTGTATCGGTTGCCAAAGAAATTGAGCTTGAAGATAAGTTTGAGAATATGGGCGCGCAAATGGTCCGCGAAGTTGCTTCGCGCACCAATGACGTGGCCGGTGACGGCACCACAACCGCAACTGTTTTGACACAGGCGATTGTCCGCGAAGGACATAAGGCAGTGGCTGCCGGAATGAACCCGATGGATTTGAAACGCGGCATTGAACAAGCCGCTGCTGCTGCTTTGGCCGATATTGAAAAGCGGTCGAAAAAAGTGAAATCAAACGAAGAGATTTCACAAGTCGGCACGATTTCAGCCAATGGCGAAGCCGAAATTGGCGCAATGATTGCCGAAGCGATGGATAAGGTTGGCAATGAAGGCGTGATTACGGTGGAAGAAGCCAAAGGTTTGGAAAGCGACCTCGACGTTGTCGAAGGCATGCAGTTCGACCGTGGCTATCTATCACCATATTTCATCACCAATGCCGATAAAATGACGGCTGAGCTGGAAGATCCGCTGATTTTGCTGCATGAAGCGAAATTGTCGAATCTGCAAAGCATGGTGCCGATTTTGGAATCGGTTGTGCAGGCCTCCCGCCCGCTGCTGATTATTGCTGAAGATATTGAAGGCGAAGCGCTGGCTACTCTGGTGGTTAATAAGCTGCGCGGTGGTTTGAAAATCGCCGCTGTAAAAGCACCGGGCTTTGGCGATCGTCGCAAAGCGATGCTGGAAGACATTGCCATTTTGACCGGTGGTCAGGTGGTGTCGGAAGATTTGGGCATCAAGCTGGAAAATATCACGCTCGATATGCTAGGCACGGCCAAACGCGTCAACATCACCAAAGATGACTCGGTGATTGTCGATGGTGCCGGTTCGAAGAAAGATATCGAGTCGCGCGTATCGCAAATCCGCACGCAGATTGAAAACACGACCTCTGATTATGACCGCGAAAAATTGCAGGAACGCGTCGCCAAATTGGCCGGCGGTGTTGCTGTGCTGAAAGTCGGCGGGGCAACCGAAGTGGAAGTGAAAGAGCGCAAAGACCGCGTCGATGATGCGCTGAACGCAACCCGCGCTGCGGTCGAAGCAGGCATTGTTCCCGGTGGCGGCACGGCGTTGCTTTTGGCGACGCAAGCGGTTGAAAAAGCCACCAGCGAAAATGCCGATATTCAATCGGGCATTAACATTATCTGCAAAGCGTTGGAAGCACCGCTACGTCAGATTGCTGAAAATGCCGGTGTTGAAGGCTCGATTGTGGTCGGCAAAGTGCTGGACGGCAAAGGAAAGCTGGGCTTTGACGCGCAAAACGAAGTGTATTGTGACCTCATCGCAGCCGGCATTGTAGACCCCGCCAAAGTGGTCACAACAGCGTTGCGCGATGCGGCTTCTGTCGCCGGTTTGCTGATTACCACCGAGGCTATGGTAGCTGAAAAGCCTGCTCCGGCGGGTGCTGCGGCTCCGGCAATGCCTGATATGGGCGGCATGGGTGGTATGGGCGGCATGATGTAAGCCCAACCGCTTTTTAACAGTTTTAAAGGCCGCCTTTCGGGGCGGCCTTTTTTTGTCATATTTTTTAGGGATTTGACTGGCAAAACCCTGATTGTTTTGTTAGCTTCCGCCCGCTCTTTGAGAGCGAAGAAGACACGCCGCCGGTGTGGCTTTCCGCGAGAATTAGAGGCTTATTAAATATATTGCGCGGGCAATCAACACCGCGCCGACGCCCAACATAATGCGCTGCGTCCAGGTGAAAAAAGTGGCGTCTTGCATGCGGTCGAGCACGCGCTTGCCCAATGTCGTGCCGACAATCGAGGCAATAATGGCAGCGCCCAGCAGCCAAACTGTAGGCCAGTCATCGGTTGATGCGGAAGCGGCGAGCCCGCCATAAAATATAATTTTTGAGATATGCCCCAGAGCTTGGGCTACCGCTTTGGTTGCCACAACCTGATGGCGGGTGAGGGTGACGCGCTGAAAGAAAACATCGAGCAGTGGGCCGCCGACACCGGCCAGTAAATTGGTTGCGACCACCACCGCTCCGGCAAACAGGCCGACAGGGCGCTTGCTGACATCGAGCGCCAATTTTTCTGGCAATGCCCAAGCAATATAGGGCAACAGGCCGAGCGCCAGCAGCACGGTGATGCGGTCGGGCGAGAAGGCGATGAATTCCAAACCGGACATCGCCAGCACATTGCCGATAAACAGCGACGTAACAATCGACCAGTCAACATCGCGCCGATTAAGCCAAGCGCGATAGCCGTTAGAGGTCAGTTGGATAAGCCCGTGCAGCACCATGGCCGACGCAACGGGCAAAATGCTAGCCAGCACCCCCATCAAGATAAGCCCACCCAGCATGCCAAATATGGACGACAAAAAAGCCGTCGCCAGAGTGGCCGTTAAGATGATGGCGATGATGATGGCGCTCATGAGCTTGTGCCGTCGCTAGCCCAGTGCGCCGCTCAACCGCTCGAAAGCGCGGTTATTGTCGGGCGCAAAAATAAATTTCGGGGTATCGGCAATAACCGCAATCCCACGTTGGCCGAGCGCATTGCGTAAATCACCGAAATCGGAGCGCGGCACGACCAAAGAGCAGCTATAAGCGCCGCCGCTGGGGGTGACCGAATGGATCAGCGCGGCATCTAAATCGAGCAATTGCTCGGGTGGGGCGGGGGCGGTGAAAGCCAATTGCATCATTTGCTCGCCCGCCTGCATGGCAGAGATTTGCGCCAAAATGCGCTTGGCGGCAGTGCGCGCTTGTGGCGACCAATCGGCTTTTAATGCGGCGGCAAGATTGGCTTGGCTTTTCAAAATCACGCCGTCTTCGGGGACGCGCAAATCATTGGCAGTCAGTGTCGCGCCGGTCGAGGTGATATCGACAATCGCTTCGGCTGCGCCGGAATTGGGCGCGGCTTCGGTGGCGCCGAAACTGGCAACCAATTCGAAATCGGCAACGCTGTGGCGGGCAAAAAAATCGGCAGTTAAATTTGTATATTTGGTGGCAACCCGCAAGCGTCGCCCGTGGCGGGTGCGAAATTCGGCGGCAACATCGGCCAGATCAAACATGGTGGTGACATCAACCCAGCCATTGGGAATGGCGACCACCACATCGGCATGGCCGAAACCAAGCGGCAAGCAAAGCTGCACAGCGCTTTCCATATCGGGGATTTCTTCACGCAGTAAATCCTCACCGGTAATGCCCATATGCAATGAGCCTTCAGCCAGTCGCGCGGCAATATCACCGGCTGAAACATAATCGACTTGAACGTCCGGCAGTCCGGGCAGACTGCCGCGATAGCCACGCGCACCATCGCGCTTTAAGGCTAGTCCGGCTTTGGCAAAAATTTCCGCCGAGGCCTCTTCGAGCCGACCTTTGGAGGGAATGGCGAGAATAAGCTGGCTCATCATTGCACCTCGACTGCGCGCGTCAGTCGCTCAAGTGAAATAGCGCCACCGACGGCGGGCAGGGGGGTGTCGGCACCGAGGCTTTTGAGCAAATCGTCATAGCGGCCACCTGCGGCAATCGGGCGGTCAATGCCTTGCGCGTATATCTCAAACGACAGACCGGTATAATAGGCCATGCCGCGACCAAAGCCAGTCTGGACGCTATCAGCCATATCGAGAAGGCGCGGGTCAATGGTCTGGCGCAGGGCGTCCATATTGTCGAGATAGGCGATGAGGTCGTTTACCGCCTTCTCCAGTGCCGGCTTGTCGGCGGCTTCTTCCTGTTTTTGGTTGAGATGCGAGTTAATCTCTGCGCCGCTTCGTCCGGCAATCACGACATCATCATCGACCGGCGATGCCTTGACCGATTTTTGTTCAAGCCCGTTAAGGGCGATATCGCGAAAATCATCGGCATTGGCGGCGGCGATATGACAACGCTTCAAACGCGCCGTCGCGCGCGGCGACAGCGAAAGCGCGTCAATATAGCCGGTGGCGGGGCGCGGGTCGGTGAAATTCAGTTTGAAGTTCGACAGTCCGGCCTCTTTCAGCCTATCAATAATTGTGGTGAGCACCGCTAAATCATCGTCCAAGTCGCCCGTGCCGCCGATAATTTCCAAGCCTAATTGGGTGAATTCTTCCGGTTGACCGCTGCCGCGCGGTTGATAACGAAACGCTGTGCCTTGATAGCAATAGCGCGCCTCACCGCGGGTGTTGGCTTTACCCGAGGCGATATGCGCCAAAGCGGTGGGAATGGTCAGGTCAGGGCGCAAACAAAGCTGCTCGCCGCCCGGATCGGTGAAGGTGAAGAGCCGCCGCTGCATTTCCGGCCCCATGCGGTCGATAAACGGCGCAGCCGGCTGCAATATGGGCAGTGAGAGGCGGCTAAAACCGGCCTCCTCCAGCCGCGTCAGCGCGTCGGTCGCCGGTTCGGGTGTGCGGGCATAGGGTTTGGGGCGCGCTTGCAATTGATAGCCGCCAAACACCGCATCGGCGACATCGAGCCCGCGTTCGGCGCATATTTTGGCTAAAATGAAATGGCTGCGGGCAGGAAACCCCTGTTTTCGATAATTTGACACCGAAGATGCGCCGATTTCCAGCATATCAGCGACTATATTAGTGCCGCCAAGCGCGTCAATGACATCGCTCGCCGATGATAATCGGGTCGCTAAGGGCTTTTGTTG
Organism: Alphaproteobacteria bacterium; assembly: GCA_022428185.1. Lineage (GTDB taxonomy): Bacteria > Pseudomonadota > Alphaproteobacteria > RS24 > RS24 > UBA8337. The sequence continues at coordinate 17,676 of JAKMCZ010000178.1, forward strand.
CGCTTCTTCCATAGCCTGTTCTAGCCCGGATTGACTTCAAAGTCAATGAAAATGAAGTTAATCTAATAAAATTTAATAATTATGAATTTCATTTTTCAAAAATATAAGACTCTAATTCCAATAATTCATATTTCATGAAATAATTTTCTTGATTTCGGCTACTAAATCAGCTTTGGCGACTTGCTTTTGCGCGTGTTCGGAGGCGCGCCACTCAGCATTGTCATCAATTTCCGCCGATTTTTCTGCGCCCAACCGTAAATCCTTCAGCGTCACCTCGCCTTTGGCGCGCTCGTCTTCGCCTTCAATCACCACCAGCCTTGCGCCGCGCGCATCGGCATAGCGCAACTGCGCCTTCATCGCGCTGTCGCCCATGTAAAGTTCGGCGCGAATACCCTCGGCTCGCAAATCACCGACCAATGCCATAAGGTCGGTGCGCGTGTCCTTATCCATCACGGTGACAACCACCAGCGGGTCGGCTGCGCCCGCATCGCCCTTGCCGAGCAGGGTGAGGGCCGCAGCCAATCGCGACACACCGATGGAAATGCCGGTGGCCGGAATTTCGATGCCTTTGAAGCGTTTGACCAAATCATCATAGCGTCCGCCGCCGCCGACCGAGCCGAAGCGCGCCAGTTCGCCGCTGTCATCTTCGGCTTCGAAGGTCAGCTCAATCTCGTAAACCGGGCCGGTATAATAGCCGAGGCCGCGCACAATGGACGGGTCGATCTTCAGTCGGTCGGTCTGATAGCCAAGCTTGGTGAATATTGCCGCCATTTCGACCAACTCATCGAGCCCTTGTTTGCCGCTTTGTGTGCCTTGCACCAATGCTGCCATGCGCTTCAGCACGTCGGTGCGATTGTCAGCGCTGATGGTTACCATTTGCGCCACTTTGTCGATTTGCACTTCATCAAGGCCCGCCCCTTTGGTGAAGTCGCCGCTTTCATCTTTACGGCCTTCGCCCAGCAGTGCTTTGACGCCGTCCAATCCGAGCCGGTCATATTTATCCATAGCGCGCAAAATCGTCAGGCGTCGGCTCTCATAATCATCAGCCGCCAAATCAAGGCCGACGGCCTCGAGCAGCCCGTCCATAATTTTGCGATTATTGATACGCACCACATAATCGCCGCGTTGAATACCCAAAGCCTCCATGCAATCGGCGGCCATCATGCAAATTTCGGCGTCGGCTGCTTGGTTGCCCGCGCCGACCGTGTCGGCATCGATTTGCATGAATTGGCGATAGCGTCCGGGGCCGGGCTTTTCATTGCGCCACACCGTCCCGAATTGATACCGCCGCAGCGGTTTGGGCAGGCGGTCATAATGTTCCGCGACATGGCGCGCCAGCGGCGCGGTCAAATCATAGCGCAGGCTCATCCATTGCCCGTCATCATCTTCCAGCGCGAACACACCTTCATTGGGGCGGTCATCATCGGGCAAAAACTTGCCCAGCGCGTCGGCATATTCAAACGCCGATGTATCGAGCGCCTCAAAGCCGAAGGATTCATAAACTTTTGAAATCGTGTCCAGCATATGGTTTTGCAGGCGCAGTTCGGCACCCGCCATATCGCGAAAACCACGCGGCGTGCGCGCCTTTGGTTTGAAAATCTTTTGCTTTTTTGCTTTGCGCTTTGACGGCTGGTCACTCATCGGGTTTTTCTATCGCATGTCGCTTAAAAATCAAAGGGGGAAAGGCCGCGCACATGTTCATCGAGCCTAAGGGCGCGATTGACCGAGGGCGTGGCGCGCTGGTTGCAATCGCGACGCTCGCATAAGCGGCAATTGA
>JAKMCZ010000200.1 GCA_022428185.1 Alphaproteobacteria bacterium
CCATTGGGCGGCCTTGATGAGACAGCGCTTTTCGACCTTGCGCATGACCGCAAAGCCAGCCTGTTTGACGCGGTGCGCGATGCCGCAAAGAAAAACGGAAACAGCGCCGTCCAAGCGGCTTATCAAAGGCTCGACTGGCTGCGCCGACAATGCGATTTTCTGTCGCCTTACGAATTATTGGCTCAGTTTTTAGGCGCGCAGGGCGCGCATAAATTATTGAGCCGACGTTTGGGGCCTGAAATCGATGACCCTTTGGGCGAATTATTACGCCTCGCCTTAGCTTATGAGGCGCGCCATGCCGCCAGTCTGCAGGGCTTTGTTCATTGGTTACGCCAGGGCAGTCAGGATATTAAACGCGATATGGAAGCGGGCGGCGATGCGGTGCGTATTATGACCGTGCATGGCGCAAAAGGGCTTGAAGCGCCAATTGTATTTTTGCCCGACACATGTCGTCCGGCAATCCGTCGCGGCGGTTCGGGCGATCGCATGCAATTTGGGGCAGATGGTGATTTGCCGCTATGGCGCGCCAGCCAAGCACTGCGTGATAGCTATAATGCGGCGCAGGTCGAGGCGGCTGACCAAGCCGCACGCGAGGAAGAAAAGCGGCTGCTTTATGTGGCGATGACACGGGCGCGCGACCGGCTTTATATTTCGGGCTGGTTGCAAAAAGGCCATAAGCACCCGCCCACCGATAGCTGGTATGCGATGTTGAGCGAGACATTAGACGAAACGGCGCGCGATGACTTGGCGGCGGGCGAGATGCCTTTGCCAAATCAAAATGAAGATGAAGACCAAGACCGAAACCAAGATATGACGGGGGCTGAGGCCGACCGCACGATAAGGGTTTTACCGCCGCCGCCCGATTGGTTGTATGAGAAACCCGCCGGCTCTGCATCAAGCGGTATTACGGGTCATGACTATGTCGGCAATAAGATATTTTCGCCCTCAGGGCTATCCCAGCGCGATGATGATGATGAAGCAGCCGGTTTGGGTTCTGCAGGCTTTAATGATGAGGCCATGCGGGTAGCCGCCGAGCGCGGGCGTTTGGCTCATAGGCTGCTTGAAACTTTGCCGCTATATGACGCTGCGCAAAGGCCTGAATTGGCGCGCAGCTATTTGAGCCGCCATATGGACGCGCTTGACGAGACGTTGATTGCGCAAATCATGGCAGTGATACAAGACGCAGAACTGGCGGATTTATTTTCTGATGCGGCACTTGCTGAAGCCCCGATTGCCGGTTTTTTGACCCGCCATGACGGCTCGCGACTGGCTTTATCGGGACAGATTGACCGTCTGGTCGAAACCGAAAAGGCGGTTTTGCTGGTCGATTTCAAGACCGGAAGACCGCCCGAGGATACACAAGGTGGCAACTATCTGGCGCAAATGGCTGCCTATCGCGGGCTGATGCAAGCCGCACAAAGCGGCGATAAGCCGGTGGAATGTGCTCTGGTTTGGACACAGAACGGGCGCATTGACTGGCTCGATGCGGCATTGCTTGATGACGCGCTTGATAAAATTTTAAGCAGCAAAACCAAATAGGGCGCTCTTGAGAATCATGCGCCGCCTCCCTACATTGACGTTATTGGTGATGATGAGTGACGAAGGAGAAAACAAATGAGCGTGTCGCATATTAAAGATGATGAGTTTGAACAGGCTGTGTTGAATTCCGACGGGCCGGTTCTGGTTGATTTCTGGGCCGAATGGTGCGGCCCGTGCAAGCAGATTGCTCCGGCGCTTGAAGAATTATCGAGCGAATATGACGGCAAGCTGTCAATTATCAAAATCAACATTGATGAAAATCCCGAAGCACCGACCACTTATGGCGTGCGCTCCATTCCGACCATGATGATTTTCCAAGACGGGCAAGCCGCCGCCACCAAAGTCGGTGCCGCCCCAAAGAGTGATATCAAAAACTGGATTGACGAAAGCCTGTAGGGTCTGGCTTTATCGGCTATTTATGCGTGCGCAAAACATCGCCCACCAGATAAAGCGAGCCGGCAATCACAATAAGCGCGTCAGCATCGTCGATTGTCGCCAATGCCGCCGCCAGTGTAGCATGCGCTGATGCGGCAAAGCCCGCTTCTTGTGCCGCATCGCGCAGCACCTCGGCGGATAGCGCATTATCATTGCCGGCAATTGGGACAGCATGAATTTTCATCTCACCATGTTTCAGACCGGCGCGCAGAGTAGCCAGATAAGCCGCATGCGCTTTGCTCTTTAACATACCCAATACGATATGAATTTGAGGTTTGCCTTGCGCGTTCAGCCAATCGGCCAAAATACCCGCCGCCGCCTCATTATGCCCGCCATCGAGATAAATATCGGCCTGCGGTAAACGCGCCGCCAGTGCCGTGACCATTGGTCCTTTAGCGAGCTTTTGCAGCCGTGCAGGCCAGCGAACCGTTTGCAGGCCGGTCGCCATGGCGCGCGCATCGACCGATAAATAATCGGCGCATGACAAGGCCAGTGCCGCATTGTCGACCTGATGCGCGCCACGCAAAGCAGGGGCCGGCAACGCATGAGCAACATCGCCAATGGCGAAACTCAATCCGGCTGCGGACGCTTGCGCGGAAAAATCGCGCCCCGCCAATTTCACTGGCGCACCGACACGCCCGGCCCGTGCCAATAGGAATTCTTCAACCGACTTTTCTTGTTCGGCCAAGATAAGTGGCACGCCGGCTTTCATAATGCCTGCCTTTTCTTCGGCAATGGACAATAATGTGTCGCCCAAAAACTCCTGATGGTCGAAGCTGATGGGTGTGATGGCGGTTAATTTGGGCGTAATGACATTGGTCGCATCAAGGCGACCGCCAAGACCGACTTCGAGCACCAAATAATCGGCATTATGTTCGGCAAAGGCCAGAAAAGCCGCCGCTGTCGTGACTTCAAAAAACGTGATGGGTTGCCCCTGATTGGCGGCCTCAACACGCGCCAATACTTCCTCCAAAAGCGGTTCGGCAATCGGCTCGCCGCTTAAAATAATGCGTTCGTGAAACCGCGTCAGATGTGGCGAGTGATAAGCATGGACGCGGTGGCCTTCCGCCTCCAGCAT
>JAKMCZ010000216.1 GCA_022428185.1 Alphaproteobacteria bacterium
ACAATTCCGGCAATTCCGGGCAGTGTTAGCGTCGCTTGCAGACCGGAGAGAACCGCCATAATCAAAAGCAAATTGGCAATCAGCGCTATATTGGCGAACAAGCCGAACAGGCTATAGCTGATAATCATGAAACCAATCACCGCGCAAAAGCCGACGATAAGCGCGATGCGCCCCGCTGCCACACTGTCAGCGCCAAGACCCGGTCCGACCGTGCGCTCTTCCAAAATGCTCATCGGCGCAGGCAAGGCACCGGCGCGCAGCAAAATCGACAAATCATTAGCTTCTTCAACACTGAAATTGCCGGTAATGCGCCCCGAACCGCCCAAAATAGCGGTTTGAATAATCGGCGCGGAAATCACTTTTTCGTCCAGCACGATGGCAAATGGCCGACCGACATTGGCTTGCGTCACTTCACCGAATTTTCTGCCACCCAACGTATCGAAGCGGAAATTAACCTCGGGCGCATTGGTTTGCGGGTCGAAACCGACACTGGCATCAACAAGGCGCTCACCACTGACCATGGCGCGGCGGCGAATGACATAGGGCACTTGCGGCTCGGTATCGGTATAGATTAACCGCGAACCGGCCGGTGGCCGTTTGCCGTCTTGCACGTCATAACCGCTGATGGATTGGTCAACCAGATGAAAGTTCAGCTTCGCCGTTTGTCCCAACAAGGCTTTCAAGCGTTCGGGATCATCAAGCCCCGGCACCTGAACCAGGATTCGTCTCTCACCCTGCCGCTGAATGGTCGGCTCGGTCGTGCCAAGCTCGTCAACCCGCCGACGGATAATCTCAATCGATTGTTGCACCGTGCGGGTGTTTTGCGACGCAATCGCGTCTTCTGTTGCGCTCAGCACAAAAGTTTGCTCATCGATGTTTTCAACCTGCAAATCGGCGCGCTGCTCGAAACTGGTCAACACGCTACCCGCTACCGGTTGCGCCAAGCCTTGCAAAACCTCACTGGCTTTCTCGACATCAGCCGCATCACGAATAGTCACGCTTACACCGCCATTGGAGCGCGACAGACCGGAGTAACCGATACGCTCGCCGCGCAAGGCCAATCGAATATCAGAGGTCAAATCTTCCAAACGCTCGCGCTGCACCGTATCGGTATCAACGGACAGTAAAAGATGCGAGCCACCCTGCAAATCCAGCCCTAAATTCAGCGTGCCCGACGGAATAAAACCGGGCAATGACAAACGGGTTTCTTCGCGCATGAAATTGGGCAGCGCAAAGATAACGCCCAGCAGCAAAAGCAGGGCAATTCCGGAAATCTTAAAGTTTGAGAAATGCAGCATAGGGCGTCTCTAATAGAGGATTAGTCGGTATTTTTTCCGCGCACGCTGATAATCATGGATTTAACAACTTTGATGCGCGCATTATCAGCAAAATCAACTTCCAGTTCGTCATCGCCGACTTTCGCCACCTTGCCGACCAGACCGCCTTGCGTAATCACCGTATCGCCGCGTGACACGCCATTGACCAGAGCCTCATGCTCGCGCTGGCGCTTTTGTTGCGGTCGCAAAATCATGAAATAAATAATGGCGAAAACCATAAGCAGCGGAAACAGCAATTCGAACAATGCATTTCCGCCGGAAGCGGCTTGGGCGTAAGCGGGTGTAATCAACATTTATCTCTCCGTAATTCTGAGCGCGACTATACGCAAGAAGCACCATAACGCCAAGCATTTAAGCCCTAAATCAGCGATTGCGGATTAACCGCCCGTGTGCCTTTTCGTAATTCAAAATGCAGTTGCGGGCGGTCGACATTTCCGGTTCGGCCAACCTCAGCAACAACATCGCCCTGCTTCACGCGCGCGCCCGGCCTGACCAAAAATTTGGAGGTATGTGCATAAGCTGTCACCCATCCGCCACTATGTCGAATGAGCAACAAATTTCCATAGCCGCGCAATTCATTTCCGGTATAGACCACCACACCATTCTCGGCAGCGCGAATGGGCGCACCGGCGCGCGCCGATATATTGATACCGTCATTGTGGAGACCGCCCTCTTTCGGGCCAAAGGTGGAAATAATTGCCCCCTTAACCGGCACGAGAAAACGCCCGACCCGCTTGGGGGCGGCGGGTAGTTTTTTCAGTTTAGTTTCTGATTTACCGGCTGATTTACCAATTGAGCGACCCGCCTGTTCGGTTGCCTTAAGCAATGCCGAGGCCGCGCCCAAGCCCGGAATTTGCAGACGCTGTCCAACGCTAATCGCATAGGGTTTGGTCAAACCATTGAGTTTTGCTAGCGTCGCAATGTCTGTTTTATGCGCCCGCGAAATCGAATACAGCGTGTCCCTTTTTATGACTTCATAAAACGTCTGATTGGGCAAGCGTACCCGGTCGCCCGGCGATAAAACATAGGGTGGTTGCGCATTATTGGCTTCCAACAGCGCCCGCAACGGCACCTCATGAGCCCGCGACAGACTATAATAAGTGTCGCCTTTGGTAACCTCTACCAAACCGCTCGCATTGGTCTTTGACGTTTTCGAAGCCGCTTTGCCCGCGTTTTTATATTGGCTCTTTTGTTGACCTGCGCTCTCGACCTTAGCTTCTTCGCGGGCTTTGCGCGCCTCGGGTCGACGGTCAAGCTTTTCGCGTAACTTCGTCCAAGCCGAGCCTATGCCGCCAGTGTTTTCATCTACCTTAGTTGTGCTGCTTTTCGTCGGTCGGTCTTTCTCGCTATCATACCAACGGCCCGATTGCAT
>JAKMCZ010000226.1 GCA_022428185.1 Alphaproteobacteria bacterium
TCCAAATGACCAATAGCGGCACAGTCAGACGGCGCAATGCCACCACGCGAAAGGGGTGAATGAAGCGCACAGGAACAAAAGTCATGATGCCCAAAAAGACGACCACGACCAGATTGAACCATTGTCCGCTTTCAAAAATAATCATGTAGAAAGCGACGACATTCCATAATGCGGGAAACCCGCGAAAATCATATTCAGCCGTCTTGGCCTCCTTATTTGCGAAAACATATAGCGACGTCATTAGCATAAAACAGGCGGCGAAAAGCTCATATCCCGTAGGCACCAGACCGAATTGATAAATCATCAGCGCCGGCAAAACACAGTAGCTGGTATAGTCAATAACATGGTCAAGTATCGCGCCGTCAATTTGCGGCAAATGATCGGCAACGGCAAAGCGGCGCGCCAGAGGCCCGTCCACCCCGTCAATTAACATGGCGACAGCCAACCAGATAAGTGCCGGTTGTTGCTTGTCCTGCCAAACCGCTTCGACCGATAGCATGATTGGGATAAGCCCCGACGCGGTCAGCAGATGAACTAGAAATGCGCGTAATTTCATCAGTACCAAACCTGTCCGTTTTTGGCACGCTCAAGGTCGCTTTCTGCCATCATCGTGACCAATTGCTCGAAACCAACTTTTGGCTGCCAATCAAGTTTTTGATGCGCCTTTGACGCATTGCCTACCAATGGGTCTGGCTCGCTGGGCCGATAAAAATCATGACTAATCTCGACAATTTGCCGACCGGTTTTTTTATCAAGGCCACGGGTCTTAACTCCGTCGCCATCAAATTCAATGTCTAGCCCCATAACTGCTGCAGCGAGATTTACAAATTCGCGCACGCTATGTGTTTCGCCGCTGGCAACAATATAGTCATCGGGCTTGTCTTGCTGAAGCATCAACCACATTGCCTCAACATAATCTCCCGCAAAACCCCAATCGCGAGCATTTTCGAGATTACCTAACACCAGCATTTGCTGACTGCCGCATGCGATTTGAGCCAGCGTGGCCGTGATTTTGCGAGTTACAAAATCCATGCCGCGCAATGGACTTTCATGGTTGAACATAATGCCGTTGGAACCATGCAGCCCGTGCGCCTCGCGATAATTGACCACCGACCAATAGGCGAATAATTTTGCCACGCCATAGGGTGAACGTGGATGGAAATCTTGCCCTTCATCAACCATGCCGCTATCGGTCATACCAAAAATTTCACTGCTGGCCGCCTCAAAGACCCGCATTTGTGGGCCAATGAGACGAAGGGCTTCGAGCAAGTTCATGGTTCCCATGCCCGAAGTCTGGCCGGTATAAAGAGGCTGTTGAAAGCTAGCTTGCACTGAGCTTTGACCACCTAGATTATAAATCTCATCAGGGGAAGTTTCTTCGATCAATCGTATGATTGATGAAAAGTCTTGGACATCCAGCGTTTTGAGTTCCACATGTCGCATCAAATTAAGTGCTGCAAGGCGCGGCAAATTCAAGGTCGAAGTTCGGCGAACTGCGCCAATGACGCGATAGCCTTTTTGCAGCAATAATCGCGCTAAATAAGCGCCATCTTGTCCGGTGATCCCAGTTATCAAAGCTGTTTTTGCAGTCACAATAAAACCCCATGATTGCCGGAAAACTAAACAATTTAGCTCCCGCTATCAATGGACAAAACTTGCCGAACGCGATAAGCCAAAGATAATTAACTTGGAGTATAAAATGATGCGCAAAAAGGCATTGATAACTGGGATCACCGGACAAGATGGTGCTTATCTTGCGCGTTTGCTGCTCAATAAGGGCTATGAAGTGCATGGTATGAAACGCCGCGCCTCTTCTTTCAATACACAACGTGTAGACGGCATTTATACCGACCCGCGTGAGAATGATACTAACTTCTTCATGCATTACGGCGATATGACCGATTCGAGCAATATTATGCGGCTGGTGCAATCAATTGAGCCCGATGAAATTTACAATTTGGCGGCGCAAAGCCATGTGCAGGTCAGTTTCGAGACTGCAGAATATACAGCCAATGCCGATGCTTTCGGCACATTGCGCTTTTTGGAAGCCATTCGCACCCTTGGGCTAACCGAGAAAACCCGATTTTATCAGGCTTCGACCTCAGAGCTTTACGGCAAAGTGCAAGAAGTGCCGCAAAGCGAAGCAACACCGTTTTACCCGCGTTCACCTTATGCAGTGGCCAAGCTTTACGCTTATTGGATTTGCGTCAATTATCGCGAAGCCTATGGCATGCATGCGTCAAACGGCATTCTTTTCAATCATGAAAGCCCGATGCGCGGCGAAACCTTCGTGACACAAAAAATCGCTATGGCGGCGGCCAATATCGAAACCGGTAAACAGAAAAAACTTTACTTAGGCAATCTCGACGCCAAGCGCGATTGGGGCCATGCGAGAGAATATGTTGAAGGCATGCACGCCATTATAAACCATCATGAAGGTGATGATTTCGTGTTGGCGACGGGTCGCACTGAGACGGTTCGTCGATTTGTTGAACTGGCCTTTGCCGAGCTCGATCGCAAGATTGTATGGCAAGGCGATGGTGTTGAAGAAGTCGGCATAGATGCAAGTTCAGGCGATGTGCTGGTAGAGATTGACCCTGGCTATTTCCGCCCCACTGAGGTTGATTTGCTGATTGGCGACCCGACAAAGGCCAAAGAGAAATTGGGTTGGGAAGCCAAGATTGAGTTGGAAGGGTTGGTATCGGAAATGGTGCGCGTGGCGATGCATAATGCCCAACAAAAAGCAGCAGATACCAAGCTGGCCGAGTTTTGATGTATTCGCTTGACGGCAAACGCATATGGGTGGCGGGCCACAATGGAATGGTCGGCCGCGCCGTTGTTCGTGCGTTGGAAAAACGCGACTGTGCAATTTTAACGGCAGCGCGCGAAGAAGCCGATTTGACACGACAGGTAGAGGTTGACGCATGGATGGCAAACAACAAACTCGACGCTGTTATTGTCTGCGCAGCTCGGGTCGGCGGCATTTTGGCCAATGACACATACCCAGCGGATTTCATTTATGACAATCTGATGATTGAAGCGAATATTGTTCACGCAGCTCATAAAAACGGCGTTGAAAAGCTTCTTTTTCTCGGCTCAAGCTGCATTTACCCCAAACATGCCGCGCAACCGATGACCGAGGCAGCGCTTTTGGAAGGCGCGCTGGAACCGACCAATGAATGGTATGCCATTGCGAAAATTGCCGGCATTAAATTATGCCAAGCCTATCGTAAGCAATATGGAGCTGATTTTATTTCTGCCATGCCAACCAATCTCTATGGTCCGTATGATAATTTTGATCTTGAGACCAGTCACGTGATTCCGGCCCTAATGCGCAAATGTCATGAAGCCAAAATCAGTGGCAGCGCACATTTTGAAGTTTGGGGCTCGGGCAAGGCGATGCGGGAGTTCCTGCATATTGATGATTGCGCCGCTGGCATTATTCACCTGGTGGAAAATTATTCAGACATGGAACACGTCAATCTCGGCACGGGCGAAGATGTTACCGTGACCGAACTAGCCGAGACGATAAAAAAGGTTGTAGGCTTTGACGG
>JAKMCZ010000252.1 GCA_022428185.1 Alphaproteobacteria bacterium
CCGTGACCAATATTGATGAAGTGATTGCGCTTATCCGCAAGGCGCCGTCGCCGCAAGATGCGCGTCAGCAATTAATGGACCGTGCTTGGCCGGCAGAAGACGTGGCTGAGCTGGTGGCGTTGATTGATGATCCGCTGCACCGCGTGGCTGATGATGGCACTTACCGCCTCAGTGAGGCGCAAGCGCGGGCTATTTTGGAGCTTCGCCTGCAACGCCTGACAGCTATGGGTCGCGATGAAATCGGTGACGAGTTGAAAGTTTTGGGCGAACAGATTGCCGATTTACTGGATATTCTGCGCAGTCGCGCTCGCGTTATGGCTATTATTCAAGAAGAATTGGCGGCAGTGAGAGAAGAATTTGCAACGCCGCGCCGCTCTGAATTCGTTGAAGATGATGGCGAGGTTGATGATGAATCGCTGATACCGCAAGAGGATATGGTGGTGACGGTAAGTCATGCCGGATACATTAAGCGGGTGCCGCTATCGACTTATCGCGCGCAACGTCGCGGCGGTAAGGGACGCGCCGGAATGTCGACCAAGGACGAGGATTTTGTCAGTCGTATTTTTGTCGCCAACACGCACCAGCCGGTGCTGTTTTTCTCGACCACCGGCATTGTCTATAAAATGAAGGTGTGGAAACTGCCCGCCGGCAGTCCGCAATCAAAAGGCAAGGCGTTGGTCAATCTGCTGCCGCTCGATGAGGGGGAGACAATTGCCGACATCATGGCTTTGCCGTCAGATGAAGAAAGCTGGGCCGATTTGAATGTTATGTTCGCCACCAGTTTCGGTAATGTGCGGCGCAATGATTTGTCAGATTTCGTGCAGATTAACCGCAATGGTAAAATTGCCATGAAACCCGGCGAGGGCGAGCGCATTATCGGTGTCGAGACCTGTCACGAAAACGACGATGTGATGCTGACCAGCTCCAGCGGTCGCGCCATTCGTTTCCCCGTCGATAAAGTGCGTGTGTTCCGCAGTCGTAATTCAACCGGCGTGCGCGGCATCAGGCTTGATGAAGGGGCCAGCGTTATCTCGCTGGCGATATTGCGCCATAGCGACGCGACACCGGCCGAGCGCGCCACCTATCTGAAGCAGGCCGCAGCCATGCGCCGCGCCGCAACGGGCGAAGACAGTGAGACTGAAGAGGTGGCGGTAGATGAAGATGTCAAAACCACTGAAGAAGTAGCCTTGTCATCCGAACGCTACGCCGAAATGGGCGCGAAAGAGCAATTTATTCTGGCGGTCAGTGAAAACGGCTTTGGCAAACGCTCTTCAGCCTATGAATATCGCGTTTCAGGGCGCGGCGGTAAGGGGATTATCGCAATGACGCTGTCAGAGCGTAATGGCGCGCTTATCGCGGCGTTTCCGGTCGAGGAAACCGACCAGATTATGCTGGTGACCAATAGCGGAACGCTCATTCGCTGCCCGATTGATGATATTCGTATCGCCGGTCGCAATACGCAGGGCGTGACGATTTTCAAGACCGAGGACGATGCAAAGGTTGTATCGGTTGCGCATTTGGGTGATGCTTCTGACGAAGATGAAGACGAGAATGAAGATGGGGCAGTCGTTGAAGAAGAGGGCGCAACCGAAATTGCAGAAGAAAATGATGTTGATGCGGCTGACGAGGGCAGTGATGTTAGCGATGATGACGGTTCCAATGATAACCCTGAGGAAGCTTAAGCCATGCGCGTAGGTCTTTATCCCGGCAGTTTTGACCCGATTACCAACGGGCATACGGACATTATCAAGCGTTCTTTCGGTCTGGTCGATAAGTTGATTGTCGGCATCGGCATTAGCGCCACCAAAACCCCTGTTTTTACCTTTGAACAGCGTCAGCGCATGATTGAGGCGGAAACCGCTTCGGTAGCCAAGCAAAACAATGTTGAGCTTGAAGTCATCTCGTTTGATGAGCTTTTGGTCGATGTCGCGCGCAAAAATGGCGCTAATATCATTCTGCGGGGGCTGAGAACCGCTGCTGATTATGAGTATGAGGCACAAATGACCTCGATGAACCGCTCAATGGCACCTGAAATCGAGACCGTGTTTTTACCTGCCGCGCCCGATGTGAGCTTTGTATCGTCTACTTTAGTTCGGCAAATCCTTGCTATGGGTGGCGATATTAGCCCGTTCGTGCCACGCTCGGTGCTGGACGAACTATAATTAATTCAATTACTTAAATGGAGATATTCATGCGTTACGTTACCGCAATAGCTGTGCTGCTAGGGCTGCTGGTTATGCCGTTTACAGCGTGGAATGAGGCAATTGCCGCCAACGGAAAGGGGTCTGTTATGTTGCTGGAGTTGAAAACCGGAACAGTGAAAATCAAATTGCGTGAGGACATCGCGCCAAACCATGTCGAGCGGATTAAAACGCTTATCGGCGAAGAATTTTATGATGGTATTGTGTTTCACCGCGTTATTGACGGGTTTATGGCACAAACCGGTGACCCAACAGGCACCGGCATGGGCGGCTCGGATTATCCCGATTTGCGTGCTGAATTTTCCAGTGAGCCATTCAAACGCGGCACTTTGGGTATGGCGCGCTCGCAGCACCCTGACAGTGCCAATAGCCAGTTCTTTATTTGCTTTGACGACTCGACCTGGCTGAACGGTCAGTACACGGTGTTCGGCGAAGTTGTTGAGGGCATGGAACATATTGATGCCATTGCCAAAGGCGAACCGCCCGCAAATCCTGACAAAATCATTTCAATGCGTCTGGCAGACTAAGCGCCCATGCAGGTCGATGATTTCGATTTTGACCTGCCTGAAAGTCTGATTGCGTTAAGACCGGCGCAACCGCGCGATGCCGCGCGTTTGTTGCATATTCCGGCTGACGCGGCGCGCGCCGATCGCACGATTAGCGAGTTGCCGACATTGCTGAAGGCCGGTGATGCGCTGGTTGTTAATATCACCAAAGTTATTCCGGCAAGGCTGACCGGCATGCGCCAGCGTGGCGGCGGAACCGGCGCAAAAATTGAGGTGACCCTGACCGAGCGTTTGGGGCCGGTCGATTGGCGTTGTTTTTTGAAGCCTGCGAAAAAAGTCAATAATGGCGAAATTATTGATTTTCAGGGCGTTAAGGCTGAAGTATCGGAGCGCGAGGCGGGCGCGGCGCGACTTACTTTCGACATTGCACCCGAAACTATGGAAACCGTGTTGAGCGAGCTCGGCAGCATGCCACTGCCGCCCTACATTGCGAGCAAGCGCACGCCCGACGCCCAAGATGATGATGATTATCAAACACTGTTTGCCCGCGAACAGGGCGCAGTGGCCGCGCCAACCGCCGGATTACACTTCACGCCGCAATTGGTCGCGACATTGAAACAACAAGGCGTGAGCTTTCACGAGGTCACGCTGCATGTCGGGCCGGGCACGTTTTTACCGGTTAAGGTCGATAATATCGCAGACCATAAAATGCATGGCGAATGGGGGCAGGTGAGCCAAGAAACAGCCAATTCACTGAACGCGGTCAAAGCCGATGGCGGTCGGATTGTCTGTGTCGGCACAACCTCATTGCGCCTTATTGAGAGCGCAACGCGTGAGGACTGTGTTATGCAAGCCTATGAGGACGTTACTGATATTTTCATTTCTCCGGGCTATCGCTTCCGCGCCGCTGACATGCTGCTAACCAATTTTCACTTGCCGCGTTCGACACTTTTCATGCTGGTCTCGGCCTTTTCTGGCCTGGCAGAGATGCAGGCGGCCTATGCCCATGCTATTCAAGACGGGTATCGCTTTTATTCATATGGCGATGCGTGTTTGTTAGAGCGAAAATAGAGGGCGATAAAAGCCATGAAGTTCACGCTGATGAAAAGCGACGGGGCAGCACGGCGCGGCGAGATTGAAACACCGCGCGGAACGATACGCACACCGGCGTTTATGCCGGTCGGCACGGCAGCGACGGTTAAGGCGATGTATCCAGATCAGGTGCGCGATCTCGGCGCTGATATCGTGCTTGGAAATACCTATCATCTGATGTTGCGTCCTGGGGCAGAGGAAGTGGCGGCCCTGGGCGGTTTGCAAGATTTCATGCAGTGGGACGGGCCGATATTGACCGATAGTGGCGGTTTTCAAGTTATGTCACTGGCTAAATTGGCGAAAATGAGTGAAGGCGGGGTGCAGTTTCAAAGTCATCTCGATGGCAGCGAGCATATGCTAACACCTGAGCGCAGCATTGAAATTCAAACGCTGCTCGGCGCCAATATTCGCATGGTGCTGGACGAGTGCACACCGTTTCCGGCAACGCTTGAGCAGGCCGAAACCTCAATGCAGCTTTCCATGCGCTGGGCGGCGCGCAGCAAAGATGCATTTGCCAAATATGATGCAGGCGCGGGCGATGCGCTGTTTGGCATTGTGCAAGGCGGTGTTTACGAAGATTTGCGCCATCAAAGTGCAGCAGCGTTGCAGGATATTGGTTTTGACGGCTACGCGATTGGTGGTCTGGCGGTTGGTGAGGGGCAGGCGGCGATGCTGCAGGTGCTCGATTTTACTGCGCCGGCTTTGCCGCACGACAGGCCGCGTTATTTAATGGGTGTCGGCACACCTGACGATTTGGTCGAAGCGGTGGCGCGCGGGGTCGATATGTTTGATTGCGTGATGCCGACGCGCGCCGGTCGCCACGGCACGGCTTATACATGGCGCGGCAAGGTCAATATCCGCAATGCGCGTCACGCCAATGATGCGCGCCCGCTCGATACAGGTATGGCTTGCGAAGCTTCGAGCCGCTATAGCCGCGCCTATTTGCATCATCTCAATCGCTGCGGCGAATATCTGGGTGCCATGCTGCTGACTTGGCACAATCTGGCATTTTACCAAGAGTTGATGGCGGCAATGCGCGCGGCTATTGAGGCCGGGCGATTTGACGACTTCCGACGCGAATTTTATGACCGCCAACAGCAGGGCGATATCGACCCGACTTAATTTAGTTGCTTACCTATAGATCGCATAAGCCGAGTGCAGCAGGCCGATGGCTGCACCCAACAACAGGGCGCAGGTGGATATAAAACCAATCATAAAACCGCGATTGCGTTTCTCGGTCGCTTTGTAATAGCCCAGCGCATATAAAACGCGTCCAATCGGGAACAACAGGCCGATTAGCGCCGCCCAGAAATCTGAAATAGTCAGGGCGCAGAGCCATAAAGCGGGCAGAAACAAAACCAACATTTCATGCGTGTTGGCATAAACGCGCAAGACGCGGACGAAATCTTCGGGTCCGTCATGCACCGGCGCTTTGATTTGGTGTTTGGCGCGTGCCGAGCCGACACGCATCGCAGTCCAGAAGAAGACCAAAAGGGTAAGAAGGGTCACAAGACCGCTAAGTGGATAGTCAAACATTGTTTTTTCCTTTCTTGCTGACTGTTATTTGCGCGTTGCACTCTTTTTCAAGATACCACTAAAGGTTGCCAGCGTCTGTTTATCTTCGGTAAAAATTTCGCCACGCACAAAAACCATCGAGCGCGTATTGCGGGTGACATAGCCTTTGGCATAGACCAATTCGCCAAGCGGTGCCGCGCTTTTTAGAAATTCGGTTTGGCAAGAGACGGTAACCGAATAGTCATGGTCGGATAATTCGTCATGCGCGATAACAAATAAGGCGTAATCGGCAAAACTCATCAGCATGCCGCCATGCAGGAAATTGCCACCGTTCAAATGTCGCTTTTCGCAAAGGAAAGCCGATAAATGTTCGCCGCCCTTGTCAGCGATTTTCATAAAGAACGGGCCGGCATGGTCCTCGAACGGTTCGTCAAATCCCCATTGGGTCCAGCCTTTAAGCTGCGGCGGTGTATCGGTCATGCGTGTCTCCCCTAAACGCGGCGCACAATAGGGGGCTTCTCGCCCCGGACGCAAGCCAAAACCGACTAGTTCTTGTCGAAGCCGACCATCTGACTGAGCCTGTCAAAGCTCACCCGGGCGGTCTCCATATCATTGTCGGTTAATTGCCGATAGGCGGTTTCCAGCGCCGCTGCCGAGGCAGCCATTGCAGCGACCGGATAGATGATGAAGCTGAAGCCCATATCGACCAGGCGCTGACGGTCAATTAACGGGCTGCGCCCTCCTTCAACCATATTTGCCAGCAGCGGCATATCGCCAAGTGCTGCGCCGACCTTCTCAAACTCGGCTTTGCTTTCGGGCGACTCGACAAACAAAATATCGGCACCTGCTTCGGCAAACAGGCGGGCGCGGTTTATCGCTTCATCGAGGCCGTTTTGCTCGCGTGCATCAGTGCGTGCAACAATCAGGAAATCCTTGTCGCTGCGTGCATCAGCCGCTTGGGCGATTTTGGCGACCGCTTCTTCACGTGTCACAACTTCGCGTCCGGGAATATGACCGCAGATTTTCGGCACTTGTTGGTCTTCGATTTGAATACCCGCTGCACCCGCAGCTTCATAGGTTTTTACCGTCGCTGCAATATCATCAAAGCCGGTATCGGCATCGGCGATAAGCGGCGTGGCGGTGACATCACATAAAGACGCGATGCGGCTTTGCATATCCTCAAGCGTCAAAAACCCGTTATCAGGTTTGGCAAGCTGGCTGGCGGACACGCCATAGCCCGATAAATAAAGCGCATCAAACCCCATCGCATCAGCGATGCGCGCCGACAGACCATCATAAACGCCGGGTGCAATAATGGTCTGCGTTGCAATCTTGTTTCGAAATGCGGCGCGATCAATGGGCATGGTTTCTCCTTACGCGGTTACGTCATGGCCGTAAAGCGCATCTTGCCGCGCATGGATGGCGGTCGGTGCGATTTTACCGGCCAGCCACATCGGCCCATAAGTGGCAAGCTGGCTGAGCCGCGTCCGCTTGTGAAATGTTTTGGCATTGGCGCGAGAACCGGCTTGAACCTTTGCGGTGCGTGCAAAGCGGGCTTGCTGATAGCTTTGTAGCGCGTTGGACACTGATTGCTCGCTTGCCAGTTGATGAGCCAGCACAAATGCGTCTTCCACCGCCATGGCTGCCCCTTGTGCCATGAAAGGCAGCATCGGATGGGCGGCATCGCCGAGCAGGGCGACGCGTCCATCAACCCAGCTTTTTAGCGGTTGGCGGTCGAATAAAGCCCAACGATAAAGTTCGCTCGCCTCGCTCAAAATGCGCGTAATCGTCGGGTGCCAATCGGCGAAATCAGCCAGCGCCTGTTGTGCCGTGCCGCGCTCGGTCCAAGATTCAGTCGTCCAATCATCACGCTCGACAACGCCGACAAAATTAGCCAGCGTACCGCGCCTCAGTCGATAGGTGACGCAATGTTTGCCCGCACCCATCCAAGCACAAGCGGTCGGGTGGGGGGCAAGCGCACCCAGTTTGTTCATCGACACAACGGCGCGCCAAGCTACATTGCCGGTAAAACTTGGCTGTTCTGAACCAAGCATCACCTCGCGCACGGTCGAGTGAATACCGTCACCGCCGACCAGCGCATCGGCAACCAATTCCGTGCCACCGGTCAGTTGCACGCGCACCGCGTCCGCGTCTTGCGTATAGCCGGCAACATCGGCACCAAAGCGAATGGCATCGGGTTTTTGGGCAAGCAACGCGGCTTCAAGCACGGCAATATAATCGGCACGGTGAATATGCAGATAGGGTGCTCCCCAGCGGGTTACGGCGGCATCAGCCAACGGAATATTAAATAGCGACAAGCCTGAGCGACCCATGCGCGCCTCGATTGCTTCAGGGCGAAAGCCGATTTCTGCCAACGCGCCATCAAGACCGAGGGCTTCAAAAACCTTCATCGCATTGGGTGGCACTTGAATGCCTGCGCCAATCTCGCCCAGTTCGGGCGCGCGCTCCAACACGGTGGCGTCAATACCGTTGTGCAGCAAACACAGTGCGGCGGTCAGCCCGCCTATACCGGCACCGGAGATAATAACCTTCATTGCCGGCCACTCGCTCTTATGAGTCCTGCTTGGCTATGCGAAAAAAGCAGATATGGCATTGTCGTGAATATGGTTCGGCTCCGCTCTGAATTTGTGCAGCGATGTTAAAAGCTATTTACCGATTTGTCACAGCGTAATGCGCGGCTGGCTTAATAGGCGGCGCGACCCAAACGAGATGTTTGGCTCAGTGCTCATGACGTCATAATTACCGTAGCCAGCAGCAACAGTTCATAACCGGTCATGGCTTTGTCCGTATTTTGAAAACAGCCGAAGCTTCAAAGGGGAAAAAATTAAGACTGGTTTTGCTGCAAATAAATTGACATTTCATAGGAAAATGAAAGAATGTCATCTATTGACTTGGCGTATAGTATTTTAAGGAATGTTTATGTTTCGCGTTGTTATCCTCACCACCATCTGGATTGCCATGGCTTCTGTGGCGCAAGCTCAATGGGTCTCAAGTGGGTCCGGTGTTGGTGCGCGCGAGGGTGATCAAGGCCTGACCAGCCCTGATAATCTCGCGCAATCCCTCGGTTATGATGATAGCGCAGACATGGAAGAGGCAGCCGCTATGGGCTATGAGTCCAATTCCGCTGACGCCGAAGCTTGGGGCTATGCCACGAATGACAATTTCGACGAAGATTGCGTCCGCCTGTTTGGCACAAATTGTGAAGAAGTAGATGCTTCAGAATTTCGCCCGATTGTTCCGCAAATTATAACTTGCATCGATTTTGGTTTTGTAAATCTGACCGAAATGGACGCCTTTGTCGACGCGGTCAGTGTCTATGGCGGTGACGAAAATGATGCGGCTAATTGTAAGCGACGCGATTATAGCGACACGGATGCAGACGGGCAGCTTTGCATGATGGCGACAAATGACAGCGACAATGCCTCCGCCTGTCGCGCGGCACTGGGCGTGTCGGAGTCATCATCGCAAGATTGCTCAGATATGGACCGCGATGATTATGAAGATCTTGCCAATAATATGCCGCCGCGCATTGTCACGCCGGCTGATTGGTCACCTGCTGAAGTATCGGCTGAAGCCGGTCAAGGCTCAGTTCTAATTAATGTTCTTCGAGCCGAAGACCCCGATGGCGATACACTGACATGGTCTTTGACCGCCTCCAACCCGCCGGTTTTCGCCATTAACCCAAGCAATGGCACCCTGTCTTTGTCGACCGGTTTCGGTCAGACGGTTAATGGCCCGACCCGCCCTGATAGAGCTCAAGTCACCGTGCAGGTCAGCGACGGCGTGGCGACAGATGACCTCACATTGAGCTTGAGCTTTGCTGATGAAAACGGGCCACCGCGCATCATCACACCTGCCGATTGGACACCGTCTGACGTTGCAAATAATGTTGATGCAGGCGCCGTCATTGTTGATGTGCTGGCCGCTACGGACCCCGATGGTGACACGCTCACATGGTCTTTGGCATTAGCCAATCCGCCAATATTCGCCATTAACCCTGATAATGGTCAGTTGTCATTAGGCGACGGCGTTCGCCCTGAAACAGCACAGGTCACGGTGCAGGTCAGTGATGGCGAGCTGGTCGATGATTTGACGCTAACGCTGAACTTTGAAGCGCCTAACGGCCCGCCGCAGATTATCGTACCGGCTGATTGGACACCGACTGAAATTCCAAACACGGCCGGCCCGGGGGACGCGGTTATTTCTATTTTGCGCGCCACGGACCCGGATGAAGATCCGTTAACTTGGTCCATTACCAGTATGGAGTTCGATGTTTTCAGCATTAACGCTGAAACCGGTATCGTGACGATTGCCGATGGCAGCAACGCACCTGAAACACAGCCCGACAGTATTTCGCTGACTGTTCAAGTCAGCGACGGTGAATTGACCGACAATTTGACGGTGCGCATTGACTTGCAAGACCCGAACCGACCGCCGCAGATTGTTCTGCCGGCTGACTGGGTGCCTTCCATTGTCGCGCATGACGTGGCTCAAGGGGCCAGTCTAATAGATGTCTTGGCTGCGACCGACCCTGATGACGACGCGCTGACCTGGTCTATCAGCGCCAGCGATATGGATATATTTTCAATCGATGCACAAAGTGGTGTCCTTACTTTGGCGCGCGAAGACGGTTTGGCAGGGCTTGAAGCGCGGCCGGAGAACATTTCCGTTACCGTGCAAGTCAGCGATGGTCAGCTGACCGACGAGCAGGCATTGGTTATTCCGTTGGAAGCAGAGAAAATCAATAACCCACCGGAAATTATCGTTCCTGAAGGCTTTGCCGAAAATGAGTTCAATCCTTATGCCAACACAACAATGGTTGGCACTCTGAAAGGCCGCGACCCTGACGGCGATACATTGACGTGGTCGCTGCTCGATGGGAGCCCTGAGGTTTTCAATATCAACGCGCAAACCGGTGCGATTTCTTACACCGGCTTAGGTGCAAATGACAAATTGTCATGTGAGGCCGCCAATAGTGATCCTGCACCCACTGCACCTCAAGGTTCGGGCGGTGTGGCTTTCGGAATTGTTTCTAGTAATTCAAATACTGTTGAAGATCACAACATGAATGACTTTAGGAGCAAAAAAACGGGTGGTACACAGACGACAACTAACAAATATCATGTCTTCCTCGAGCGTTCCAATCATCGCGGAGGCAGTTTTACGACGGAGGCTCGCAATGCGCGGTCTTATGACGTGACCGGTGGCGCAAATATATCAGTGCCGCAATTACGCTCGGCGACGGTCAATTCCAATGTCACTCCGATCAACAGTTATCTCGTCTATCAAAATAACGCGCAAGTGGATTTCTCTAATAAGGAAGGTGTCGTTACCTTCACCAACCCGATTATTGGGATTTACTATACGGATAATGGTTTTGACAGCACCATTTCTAGTCTCGGCAAGCCCGGTGCTCTCTACAGCCGTAAAAGTCAACAAAACAAACTCGGCCTTGAAGGCGACCGCGACATTGCATGGATTGACCCGATTGACAGTCGCAAGCTTCGCTTTCGCTCAAGAACTGCCAATGTAGGCGACTTCATGCGTGTCATTACCACGGCTTCCAATACCGGCACGGATGATGAAGACGTGACCGCAGCCGGGCCTGATATTTGTTCAGCCACTGTTACGGTGCAACTGTCGGACGGGCAAGAAACCGATGAAGAAACTTTGACTCTGGCCTTTGGTGACCCGAA
>JAKMCZ010000265.1 GCA_022428185.1 Alphaproteobacteria bacterium
AAATTTCCGGCTCGGCTTCTTGCGACAAATTAATCATTTTCGCATAGCAGCCGCCTTCAAAATTGAACACGCCGTTTTCTGACCAGCCATGCTCGTCATCGCCAACCAGCTCGCGGTTAGGGTCGGCAGACAGCGTGGTTTTGCCGGTGCCCGACAGGCCGAAAAAGACGGCACTATCACCGTCTTTACCGACATTGACCGAGCAATGCATCGGCATGACGCGCTTGGGCGGCAGCGTGTAATTGAGCATGGAAAATACTGATTTTTTGGTTTCACCGGCATAGCTGGTGCCGCAAATCAGCACGATTTTCTTGTCAAAATTAACCGCAATCATGGTTTCGGTGCGGCTGCCATGGCGTGCCGTATCGGCCTTGAAACCGGGGAAATTCATAATCACGAAAGCGGGGTCAAAGCCCTCCAATTCAGGCGTTTCCGGCTCGATGAGCAGGTTTTGAATGAACAATGAATGCCACGCCAGCTCAGTAACAACACGGGTCGCAAGACGATGGGTTTTGTCAGCACCGCCGAACAAATCTTGCACCAAAAACTCTTTACCCTCGGCATAGGCCAACATGTCTTCATGCAGCGCGTCGAATTGTTCGGCGGTCATCGACTTATTATTGTCCCACCACACATTGTCTTCGGTCGTCGCGTCGCGGACGATGAATTTATCCTGCGCCGAGCGGCCTGTATGTGCGCCCGTTTTGACCAGAAGCGGGCCGCTATCGGCAATCTCGCCTTCGCCACGCGCCAGTGCCATTTCATAAATTTGAGAGGGACGTAGGTTCCAATAAATCGCTGCGGCTTTTTCCAACCCTTGATGGTCAACGCCGTTATTGCTCATGTGAAAGCCCGTTTGCTGCATGATCCCCATTCCTCCGAAGCGGCATTGCTGCCAAACAGCAGCGCCAATGAAAAAGTGACTCCCTATATATTCGAAGGGGCATGCCAGCGCAAGCATGCCAAAAGCGCGCATGCCTAAAGCTTGCCACAATTATGTTGATGGTTGAGAAACATTGCGCTTTTAGCGCAAATGGGCGCGCCATTTACCCGAACAGGGCGCAAAACCCTTCTCAGAACGCTCACAAATGCCTAAACTTGTTTTCAAAGGAACCGATTATGCCGCAAATCATTCTGGTTGATGATGACGCCAATATTCTCGCCTCGGTGCGCATGGCGCTGGAAGCTGAAGGCTTCGGCGTGCGCAGCTTTACCGATGGCGAAAGTGCGCTTGAGGGACTGGCGCAAACACCTGCCGATATCGGCGTGTTCGATATTAAAATGCCGCGTATGGACGGGCTGGAATTGCTGCGCAAATTGCGCCAAACCAGCCAGATGCCGGTTTTGTTTTTAACGTCGAAAGACGACGAAATTGATGAGGTTTTCGGGCTCAAAATGGGGGCTGATGATTACATCACCAAACCGTTTTCGCAGCGGCTTTTGATCGAGCGTATTCGTGCTGTCTTGCGGCGCACCAAAGCGCGCAATGAGCGCGCGCCGACCCTATCCGGCACAAGCAGCAAAGCCGATGGCGATAATGAGCATTTAATGGTGCGCGGTCGCTTGAGCCTTGATTCTGAACGCCATGATTGTATGTGGAGCGGCGAACCGGTATCGCTGACGGTCACGGAATTTATGATATTGGACGCGCTGGCGCGCCGCCCCGGCGTGGTCAAAAGCCGCGACCAGCTAATGGACGCCGCTTACGACGAGCAAGTCTATGTTGATGACCGTACGATTGACAGCCACATCAAACGGTTGCGGCGCAAGTTTCGCCAGACCGACAAAACATTCGATGCCATCGAAACGCTTTACGGTGTCGGATATAAGTTCAAAGAAGTGGGTTAAATGGCCGAGAGCGACGCGCGTAACATTATCAAGCCGACCATATGGCGGTCGCTTATCGCGCGGCTCATCGGGCTTAATATGCTGGGGCTTTTGGTGCTTGTTGGCGGGTTTTTAAGCTTTCAGGAAAGCCGCCAATTGCTCACCAATGCCTATCAGCAAAGTCTCGAGACACAGGCCAATCTCATCGCCGGTGCGCTTGCGCCGACCGCGCCGGCCGATAATCCGTTCCAGTTTTTTGAACCGTCTATCATGAACCGGCTTTTGCAAAATGGCGGTCGCGCCGATTGGCAATTGCGCGATGCCGAAACCATTTTGGCGCGCGCGCGTCTGGTGTCGGATTCGCGGCTCAGACTTTATGCGCGCAATGGCCGTCTGGTGCTCGACAGCGCGCATATGGACCGCTCCGCGCGGGTGATTGCCAAATCGCTGCCGCCCATGCCGGGCGATGCGACCATGCCGGGAATGGTGCAAAAAATCATGCGCGGCATTACCGGCTTGTGGCGCGACCAGGCTCCGGTGTTGAGCGAGTTTAATGCGGCTGATGGCGCGCGCTTATCCGAAGTGGCAAGTGCCTTGCGCGGTCAAGCCGCCAGCGCCCAACGTCAATCAGAAGAAGGCGGCGATATTTTAACCGTCGCCGTGCCGGTGCAGGGTTATCGCGCCATTGTCGGTGCCTTGATGGTGTCAACCCGCCCGGGCGAAATCGATGCGCTATTGGCTGAAGAGCGGCGGCTGATTTTTCAACTGTCGGCGATTGCATTGGCGGTCAATATCATCACCTCGCTATTATTGGCCGCAACCATGGTCGTGCCCGTGCGCCGCTTGGCGGCTGCCATGCGCGGCTTTGGCAGCACATCGCCCAGCCTGCCCGGGCTGGAAACGATTCCCGATTTGTCGCATCGACGCGATGAGCTTGGCGAATTATCAGGCGCGCTGCGCGATATGACCGAACGACTTTTGGCGCGCATTAATGTGATTGACCGCTTTGCCGCTGATGTCGCCCATGAGCTTAAAAACCCGCTCACCTCATTGCACAGCGCCGTGCAAAGCCTCGACCAATCGGCAGATGATGACCGCGCCAAACTCATGTTAATTATCCATAATGACATTAACCGCCTTAATCGGCTGATTTCCGATATTTCCAAAGCCACAAGGCTGGATGCTGAGCTTAATTTGGAGCCCAGCGAGATGTTTGATTTGAGCGCACTGGCTCAAGAATTATCCGACGCATTGGCCGAAAATTTTGAGAGCGAAAACCGCGTCACACTGGTGGCGCGCACCGATATGGCCTGTCAGGTGCTGGGTCAAAAACCGCGTATCGCGCAAATTATCGACAATCTTTTGACCAATGCCGTCTCCTTTACCCCATCGGGTGGACGCGTATTCTTGACCACGCAGCAACGCGATGGCGAGGCACTTTTGCTGATTGCCGATGAGGGGCCGGGGCTGGCCGCCGACACGCAGGAAAAAATCTTTCAGCGATTTTATACCGACCGCAGCGCGCAACCGACACATGAAACGTCCGACAAACAAGATAAATCGGCTTTAGGCCATGCCGGCTTGGGTCATTCCGGTTTGGGTCTTTCTATTTCGCGCCAAATTGCGCGCGCGCATGGCGGCGATTTGATCGCCGATAATCGCCCGGACGGCACCGGCGCCTATTTCACGCTCAGCCTGCCATTGGCCGACGAACCGCGCCGCAAGCGCGGCAAAGAAGCCAATGACGGGTAACACGCTGCATGCCAGCGCCGTCGCTTTGCCGCAAGGCGGCGTGTTGTTGCTGGGCGCAGCCGGCAGCGGAAAATCAAGTCTCGCCGCCCTGCTAATCGCGCAGCATCAGGGTCAGTTGATTGCCGATGACCGGGTTTGTTTGGCGCCCGACACATCGGCCCGTCACGGCGACCGTGAAGTGCGCCTTAAAGCCAGTCCGCCCGACAAGCTGGCCGGACTTTTGGAATTGCGCGGACTGGGTATTGTCACATATCCATTTGCCCCCGCCATAATTGATTTGGCAGTCAATCTGGTGCCCCGCCAAGATGTGCCGCGCATCGCCGACGCGCAATTTTTCAGCCATGAGGGCGCGCGCGTGCCGCTTATCGCGCTCAATGCATTTGACACGGCGACTGCGGTGACAATCCTGCAGGCGCTCAAATATCTGCCGCAAGGCGGCTTCAATGGCGACGGGCTTTACCGATAAGCTTGCCGGCGCGGCTATTTCTTGATTGCCACTTCAAACTCTTGCATGGTTAAGAAAAGGAGATGCTGATGATCGGAATGGTTTTGGT
>JAKMCZ010000272.1 GCA_022428185.1 Alphaproteobacteria bacterium
CCCGCGCCATGCGCTTGCTGTCTTTTTTGTCAGCGACATCGACCATATGGGCCCGGCCATCGTCATCTATATGGGTGAGTTTGTCGGCCATCTTAAACTTCCGAAAGGCGCGGCATAAGCTCGACCAAATTGCACGGCTTGTGGCGGCTGTCGAGTTGGAATGAAATCACTTTGTCCCAACCGTCTTTTACCGCGCCATTGGAACCGGGCAGGGCAAAGATGAAAGTGTTATTTGCCAATCCGGCAATGGCGCGCGATTGTAGTGTGGATAGACCGACGGATTGAAAACTCACTTGATGAAAAATGACCGAAAACCCTTCAATGGTTTTTTCAAATAACGGCGTAATGGCTTCCGGCGTCGTGTCGCGTCCGGTCAGGCCGGTGCCGCCGGTCGAAATCACCACATCAATTTCCGGAGCGGCAATCCAGCTTTTCACCTGCGCGGCAATTTTCTCTTTGTCATCAGTCACAATCGCGCGCGCCGCCAGCGTGTGACCGGCATCCTGCACGCGTTGCGCCAAAATATCACCTGATGTGTCGGTTTGCGCCGTGCGCGTGTCCGACACGGTCATCACGGCGATGCTGACAGGCACAAAGGCGAGGCTTTCATTGATTCCGTGCATTAGTTTTCCCATCTTTTTTTGTCATCGTAATCTTGCGGCCGCGGTTCAATCCAATCGGCGCGGTCGCCGCGTATTTCTTTTTTCCATAACAGCACATCGGATTTCAGAAAATCCATCAGATAATCTGCCGCCTCAAAGGCGTCGCGGCGATGCCGTGCCGCGCAAGCGACAAAAACAATCGGCTGGCCGCGCAGCACCGTGCCGACGCGGTGAATAATACAAGCCTTTATCAATGGCCAGCGCGCCTCAGCAGCGTCGGCAATCCTCTCAATCGACGCCAGCGTCGCCGCCGGCATATGGTCGAGATACAACTCTGTCACCGGGGCGTCTTCGTCTTCGCGACTGACTTGCCCCAGAAATGTTACAATAGCGCCGGCCTCCTCAATGCCTTGGCCAAAAGCAGAGGCGATAGCGATAGCGTCAAAGGGCTGCTTGCTTAACTCGATTATGGTGCGCCGCGCCATATCAGCCACCGCTTACAATCGGAATAACGGCAATATCGCGCGCACCGCTCAACGGCGCGCTCCAGTCGGCAATCTCATTGTCGAGCATCAGCCGCGTGCCGGGGTGGTTAAGAACTTCATCAACTTGCGGATGGTTGTGCGCCAGCCAATCGCGCAAGGCCGCGCCGTTGGTCAAATTATCCGGCACATCGTCAAGGCTGCGGCACCCTAAAAGATCGGCCAGTCGTCCGAAAAAGCTGACACGCATTTCAGCCTCCCGTCACGGACATATGGCGTGCCGTGGCCGGTGCTTGTTGCGCTTCTGAAATGTCGAAATCATGACCTTTGGGTTTGGCCAGCAAGGCAGCATCCAATTGTTGCTGCAATCGCGCTTCGTCAAAACTTTTTATTGCGGCGCGTAGATCCATTTTGCCGTCTTGGCCGAGGCAGGTGTAAATCTCGCCGGTGCATGTCACGCGCACACGATTGCAATTTGCGCAAAAATTATGCGTCAACGGGGTGATGAAGCCGACCCGATGACCGGTGGCAGCGCGGTCAAAATAAGTCGCCGGACCGGCGGTTTTATGGCTGCTGGCGGTCAAAGAAAATTGCTCAATCAGTTTATCTTGCAAAGGCAAAACGGGCACATATTGGTCAAAGCGGTCTTCATCAATAAAGCCCATAGGCATGGTTTCAATGATGGAAATATCCATGCCGCGCGCATGGGCCCAATCAATCAGGGTGGGAATTTCCGCCTCATTATAATTTTTCAGCGCGACAGTGTTTATTTTTACCTGCAAACCGGCCGCTTGCGCGGCCTCAATGCCGGCTAGGGTTTGGTGCAGCGCGTCGCGCCGGGTCAGGCGCACAAACGTGTCGCGGTTCAGTGTATCGAGCGAGATATTCACCCGTTCAATGCCGCAATCGGCCAGCGCGGCAGCGTGGGTTGGCATTTGCGTCGCGTTGCTGGTGAGCGTTAAGGACTCAAATCCGTCTGACCCGATATGTCGACCAAGCCCTTGCATCAGACGCATAATATCCTTCCGCACCAGCGGTTCACCGCCTGAAATACGAATTTTGCTGACGCCACGTCGAATAAAAGCCTCACAGAGAAACAGCATTTCCTCATAGCTCAACACATCGGCCTTTGGC
>JAKMCZ010000009.1 GCA_022428185.1 Alphaproteobacteria bacterium
GTTCCACATTATTCAAATCGACATGAACCGGTTGTAAATACGGACTGCGGCCGCTCATTTGCGTGCCGCTTTTGGACGGCTTGTCGAACAGCACCGGTAGAATACGTCCCTTTTGCGCCTCGTTAAAGCCCACTTGCTGGGCATTGAGCAACGCCTGTAAGCGGCTTAATCGCTCGGCCTTCACCGCCTCATCAATTTGGTCTTCAGCCAGCGCCGCCGGTGTGCCGGGCCGCGCACTATATTTGAATGAAAACGCCTGCGCATAGCGCACTTCCTCGACCAGTGCCATTGTCGCGTCAAAATCTTCATCGCTTTCGCCCGGAAAGCCGACAATAAAATCAGATGACAACGCCAAGTCAGGCCGCGCGGCGCGAAACTTCTTGGTCAGCGCGATATAATCAGCCGCGCTGTGCTGGCGGTTCATTGCCTTCAAAATGCCATCAGAGCCCGATTGCACTGGCAGATGCAGATAGGGCATAAGTTTTTCATTATCGCCATGCGCCGCAATCAGCGCCGCATCCATATCGCGCGGATGGCTGGTGGTGAAGCGCAATCGCGCCAATCCGTCAATCTCAGCCAGCCGTGCCAATAAAGCGTCTAGCCGCAAACCCTCATGCGTCCATGCATTGACATTTTGCCCCAATAACGTGATTTCGCACACGCCCTCATGCACCAGAGCCTGCGCTTCGGCGATAATATCGGCGGCAGCGCGCGAGACTTCTTCGCCGCGCGTATAAGGCACGACGCAAAAAGTGCAAAATTTATCGCACCCTTCTTGCACGGTAACAAAAGCAGACGGGCTGCGCGTCACCGGACGGCGCGCCATTTGCTTCAACGCCTCGAATTTTTCAGCCGCCGGAAATTCAGTGCGCACCAATTTCGGCTTTTCGCCGCGTCGGCGCTTTTCATCAACCTCACCCAGCATGGCGGGTAATTGCTGAAACGTTTGCGGCCCGAACACCATATCGACAACCGGCGCGCGGGCGATAATCTCCGCCCCCTCGGCCTGCGCCACACAACCGGCAACGCCGATGACCATATTTTTGTTTTTCAGCTTGAGTGGCTTTAAACGGCCCAATTCAGAATAGACTTTCTCGGCTGCTTTTTCGCGAATATGACATGTGTTCAAAATCACCATATCGGCACTTTCGGCCTCAGTGACCGGGCGATAGCCGGCCGCCGCCAGCGCCTCTTGCATGCGCTGGCTGTCATAAACATTCATCTGGCAGCCATAGGTCTTAATGAAACAGGTCTTTTCACTACCCGCCGTTTCGGGCCGAGGAGCCGACTTATCGGCCACTATGTTTTGCTGTTCATTTGCGCTCATGACTGGCCTTTAGCTTTTTTATCCGGTGATTTCAAGCATCAGACGTGTCGGCAGCCACCGGATGCGGCGTGGCGCGCATCAGGCCTTCAAGGCCTTGGCTGACTTGCCCATGCAATCGGCGCGCCAGCGTTTTGCGATTATGGGCCGGCAAATCTTCCAATGGCGGGTGAAAAACAATGTCGACGGTCAGCGGCGGACCGGCAAAAACAAACAGGAAATGCGGCACAAAGCTCATATCGCCAATCCATCCATAAGCCATGCGCTGTCGCCGGCTCATGGCAATATTGTGCAGCCGCGTATAAGCCAACGTCATCGCCTGCAGGCTTATCTCGCCCCGCTCCCCAAGCGGGCCTTCAACCGCCGATAACAAAGTCGATTTGAACGGCAAAACGCGCAAGCCATCGCTCGATGTGCCTTCGGCAAACAACACCATGGTCTCGCCGCGCGCCAAACGATGCGCCAATGCATCGCCCTCTTTTTTGACATGCTGACCGATGCGACGGGTGACAAATAGCGTATTATTGAGGCGCGCCAATTGGCCGAAAAGCGGCCAGCCTTTGACCTCATTTTTGGCAATAAATCCGGTCGGCAATGCTGCGCCGATAAGCGCAATATCAAACCATGACACGTGATTGGCGACCAAAAGCGTGCCGCGCCGCGCCGACATGTCGGGCAAAGCGCCGGTCAGCTCAACCCGCACGGCAAGCAACTTCAACATGATTTTGAAAAACAGGCCCGGCAGCACATACCGCCAGCGCGGCACATGCATGAGCAATAATTGCGGCGGCACCAAAACGACAAGCGCGGCAAAAAAACCGCTCAATCTGAAGGTCAGTTTTATAATCGGGCGCGGGCTCAATTCGATGAATGGCAGGCGCATGCCTTGATGCATAAACGGGTAGGCGCAGCAGCCATTATTTATCGTCGCTATCAAGCGGCACGGCATATAATTCGAGCCGGTGGTCGACCAACTTATAACCCAGTCTCTCGGCCACTTCGGTCTGCAAGCGCTCTATTTCATCATTGGTAAATTCGATTACCTTGCCCGACTGAATGTCGATAAGATGATCGTGATGGTCTTCGGGTGCCGGTTCATATCGCGCACGGCCATCGCCAAAATCATGGCGTGTCAAAATGCCCGCCTCTTCGAACAAGCGCACTGTTCGATAAACCGTGGCAATCGATATCGCCTCATCTTCGGCAACTGCGCGCTTGTAAACTTCTTCAACATCGGGGTGATCTTGACTGTCGCTCAACACGCGGGCAATGACGCGCCGCTGATCGGTCATGCGCATGCCCGCCGAGACGGCCAGCGCTTCAATATCAGGCGTGGTTTTGGTTGCCATGTGTCAAACGTCCTGTTTCAGCCATGTTTCATCAATCGTGCTTTACGCGTTTCATTAAAACCGCATCGACGGATAAATTTCCAGCCCTTTTATAATAACCGCGCCGCCGACCGGTCTCAACAAAACCGGCACTGCGATACAACGCCCGCGCTGCCACATTATCTTCGCCCACCTCGAGCCAGATTTCGTGTGCCGCACCCCCGGCGTCCAAAAAACCGAGTAAGGCGCGCGCCATACCTTGTCGCCGCTGCGCGGGGCGCACCGCCAAGGTCAATATCTCCGACCCGTCGGGCAGGTTTTGCACCAAAACAAAGCCGTCTTCATGACCATAGGCAGACACATTATCACGCGCCAAAAAAGCGGCAAAACTTTGCTCAGACCAGCCCTGACCGGGAAAGCACAGCGCGTGTAGGTCAGCTAACAAAGCCGCATCGGAAAGTCTGCTAATAGGCGCTTTTCCGCTGTTTTCTTGCTTTATGTCCGCCATTTTATGCGCTTGTTCGGGTCAGGAAGCGTGGCGTCGGGCGGGCGCAAATAAACCGGTTCGGCGGACGCTAAATCACCCCAATCCACATCATGCGCAGCTATCCCGGCAAGTTGCGCCGCACTTGGGAACATTGGCGCATCGGTTACATAAAACCCGGCCCATTTATCAACCAGCATCGCAGCACCACTGCCGCATAATGCAACTTCTTTGTCGTTTTTTTTGTCGCTAATGCTCTTGGCTAAAGCCACCACATCATCGCCCGAC
Organism: Alphaproteobacteria bacterium; assembly: GCA_022428185.1. Classification (GTDB taxonomy): domain Bacteria; phylum Pseudomonadota; class Alphaproteobacteria; order RS24; family RS24; genus UBA8337. The sequence goes on from JAKMCZ010000009.1 coordinate 3,425, forward strand.
AGGGCGGCGGGTGGCGCCAATGCCGCACCATCAGGCGCAAAACCCTGTGCATAAAAAGTGGCACGCTTGGCATCAACCGCGACAATAAGCGGGTCGCTTGGTTTTTTATGCGCCAATGCGCCCGCCGCCATTACATCTAATGTGCCATAGGTTTTGAGCGGTAAATCCAGCGCCAGAGCCAGACCACGCATGGCTGACAGACCGACGCGCACACCGGTAAATGTGCCCGGCCCATTGGTGACGGCAAGATGGGTCACCGCTTCGCGCGACGTGCCGGCTCTTTCAGCCTCGCTCAGCAGGGTTTCCAGCATTGGCAATAAAGCTTCAGCATGGCCTTTTTGCATTGGCTGCAAAATTTCTTCGGTTTTGCCGTTTTGCCAAAGGGCGACCGAGCACGCGCCTTGCGTGGTATCGCAGGCCAAGACAATGCGGCGCAGGTTTTGCTCAGATGATTTGACAGGCATCGTCAAAAGCCAATCGCGGCAAACGTTCAAACAGCGCATCAGCGCGGCCGTGACCGATATTGCACAACATATTGGCACGCCATGCGCCGTCAGGGAAAAACGTCTTATTGACCCCATCGGCGTCAAAGCCGCTCAACGGACCAACATCAAGCCCGAGGGCGCGCGCGCCCAGCATCAAATAAGCGGCTTGCAGCGAGCCATTACGCAGGGCGGTTTCGGCGGCAAAGCTTTCCGAACCGGCAAACCAATCGCGTGCTTCCGGATTATGCGGAAATAATTGCGGAATGCGGTCATAGAATTTCACCTCATTGGCAATAATGGCACAGACCGGCGCATTGGTGACTTTTTCAATATTGCTTTCAATGATAAACGGCATCAGGCGCGCCTTAGCCTCGTCGCTGGTGACAAAAACTAAACGCGCCGGACAGCAATTGGCGCTGGTCGGCCCCCATTTCATCAAATCATAGAGCGCGCGCAGCGTTTCTTCCGGCACCGGTGTTGGGTCAAAATCATTGTGACTGCGGGCTTGATTGAACAATAAGTCCAGCGCGGTTTGGTCGAGCATCATCGCCCCCTATGCAAGAAAATATTTAAATAACGGCGCGCACTTCGCTGACCGAAGGCACATAATGTTTGAGCAAGTTCTCGACACCCTGTTTCAGCGTCGCTGTCGCCGACGGACAGCCGGCACAAGCCCCGCGCATGTGCAATGACACAATGCCGTCACTAAAGCCATGAAACACGATATCGCCGCCATCTTGCGCGACGGCAGGGCGCACTCTTGTATCGAGAATTTGTTTGATAATCGCCACTGTTTCAGCATCAGCTTCGTCAAAATCGGCTTCGCCCATATCGCCGGCGGTAAACCCTTCAACCATTAAAGGCCGCTCGGCGATGAAATGCTCCATCATGGCGGTCAAGAGCGCCGGTTTGATGAGCTGCCATTCGCACGCTTCGTCTTTCGACACGACAATATAATCAGCCCCGAAAAACACCGAGGTCACGCCATCAATAGCAAACAGTGCCGCCGCCAGAGGCGACGCCTCAGCCGCTTGCTGATTGGGAAAATCGACCGGCGGCGCGCTGCCGGTTACTTCGCGACCGGGCAAAAATTTGAGGCTAGCCGGATTGGGTGTGTCTTCGGTTTGAATGAACATGGGCTGGTTTCCTTTTCCGCTCTTATATAGGTGGCGCGCCAGTTTATGCAAAGAGTTTAAGTAGACGGTTCACGTCAGACCATCGATCTCATCATCTGATAAATCGCCCGGCACAATCGTCACCGGAATATGAATCGCCGATTTACCGGCACCAATGGTCGACACCAGCGGCCCCGGCCCCGCCGCGCCAACTGCTGCCGCCAATACCAATGTTGAAATCGAACGGTCTTCATCAATCAGTCGGGCGATTTCTTCAGCCAATTGACCGTGGTGGATATGGGTTTTCGGTTTTTCGCCGCCGAGCATTTCAACCAGCGCGGCGCATTCGCCAAGAATTTTCTCGGCCTCAAGCTCGGCCTCTTCCTTCATCAAGCTGGACACGCCAAGCCAATGATCATTTGTTTCAGGCTCTATGACCAATAACAGCGCAACATTGCCGCCTGTGCCGTGGGCGCGTCGCGCCGCAAAGCGCAAAGCGGCGTGACTTTCAGGCGTGCCGTCGACCACAATCAGGAATTTGCGCTGCAAATGTTGATTAATATCCATGCCTTACATGCTGCCAGCGTGCGGCCAGCTAAACAAGCAAAAAGGCGCGAGTGGATAACCGCTTGAATTTAAACACGATGGCTAAATGAGGCCTAAGCGACGTAAATCAGCGCGACGCGCCCAAAAAACCGACCAGATGGCGCACCTCGGCCATAATCGGCTCGGCGAGAGCCCGCGCGCGCTCCGCGCCGTCGGCCAGCACCGCATCAACCGCGGCAGGGTCGTCATTTAAGCGCCGCATCTCATCACCAATCGGCGCGATTTTGGCAATCGCCAATTCGGCCAGCGCTTCTTTCAGAGCCGAGAATTGCTGACCGGAAAATTGCGTTATCGCTTGCGCCAGCGGCTGTTCAGCCAAAGCGGCATAAATGCCAAGCAAATTGGCGGCTTCAGGCCGTCCGTCCAGCCCCGCTTAAGTGTCGGGCAAAACATCCGCATCGGTTTTGGCTTTGCGGATTTTCTTGGCAATCTCATCGGCACTGTCGAGCATGGTGATGCGCGACAAATCAGACGGGTCGGATTTCGACATTTTTTTACTGCCATCGCGCAAGCTCATGACGCGCGTCGCCGGGCCTTGTATCAGCGGCTCGGGCATTGGGAAAAAGCCTGCTGCGTCAAAATCATTATTGAACTTTTGCGCAATATCGCGCGCCAACTCCAAATGCTGTTTTTGGTCTTCACCGACCGGCACATGGGTGGCGCGATAAAGCAAAATATCGGCGGCCATAAGGTTGGGATAGACATACAGGCCGACAGAGGCCTTTTCGCGATCCTTACCTGCCTTTTCCTTAAATTGTGTCATGCGATTGAGCCAGCCCATGCGCGCCACGCAATTCAAAACCCAAGCCAGCTCAGCATGTTGCGGCACTTGCGCCTGGTTGAACACAATATGGTTTTTCGGGTCGACGCCGGCAGCCAAAAAAGCCGCCGCCACTTCGCGCGTATTGGCCGCCAGTTCAGCCGGGTCTTGAAACACGGTGATGGCGTGCAAATCGACCACGCAATAAAGACATTCATGGCTTTCCTGCAGGCCGACAAAATTTCTGATGGCACCCAGATAATTGCCGAGATGCAGATTGCCGGTCGGCTGGACACCGGACAAAACGCGCGGACTTGGCTCATGCATGGGCTTTCTCCTCTTCAGCCAAACGCGCGAAACGCAAAACCGCGCGCGGCTATGGCCTGTTTATGGCGCATCATCGGTGCCCCCGCAAGAGGCGGATATCGGCGAGGCGTAACCCGCCCAGCGCCAAAACAGCCAAAGCGTAAAACAAAATTCCGGCGCCGATAAACCCGCTCAACCATAATGCCTGCGCCAAAAATGATGCCGAAGCGACGGGCGGCGGCAAATAGAATGCCGCTTGCGCCAGCAGCCCACCCATCAATAAAGCGGCTGCCAATTGACCGCCCAAACGTCGCAATACCGACCATGACAAATGGTAAATCCCGCGCCGCGCCAGTCTGACCAGCATTAAAACCAACGTCACCCAACCCGCCATCACCGTGGCAAAGGCAATTGCGGGCGCGCCGTAAAGCGGGAATAGGCTGAGCGATAAAACAATATTCACACCGACCCCGACCGCGCCATCAATCAATGGCGCGCGCGTGTCTTGGCGCGCAAAGAATGAGGGCTGCAAGGCTTTGACCAGAACAAAAGCCGGGAGGCCGAAGCTGAACACGATAATCAGCATTGCGGTGATTTGTGTATCGGCAGGGGTGAACGCGCCGCGCTCAAATAACAGCCTAACAATCGGTGTCGCCAAGACGGCAAGGCCGACACAAGCGGGCACGGTGAGGCCGTGTGCAGCGAGCACGGCACGCTCTTGCGTGCGATGCGCCGCATCAGCGTCACCGGCCGCCAATCGCCGTGCCAATTCAGGCAGCAGCGCGACCGACAGGGCGACGCCAATAACACCCATCGGCAGTTGATAGAGGCGGTCGGCATAATAAAGCCACGCCGCCGCACCGGATTGACCGGTGGCAATCGATGTGCCGATGAGCAAATTTATCTGACCAATACCCGCCGCCAAAATACCGGGCACAGCCAGTCGCCAAACCTTGCGCACATCGTCGGATATGACGGGGCGTGCCAAAACCGGACGCAAAGCGGCGCGACGCGCAGCGGCAAAGACAAACAGAAATTGTGCCAATCCGGCCAACACGACACCGTAAATCACATAATCCAACAGCCGCGTATCGCCGACCGGCAGTCGATTCATCACGGCCAGCGCCATCGCGCCAATGAGCACAATATTGAGCAGCACGGGGGCAAGCGCAGCGGCAAAAAAACGGTTCACCGCATTTAGCATGGCGGCGAATAACGCCATTAACGACATGAAAATCAAATAGGGGAAACTGATGCGCGCATAATGGACGGCGGCAGCAAATTTTTCGTCATCGCCGGCAAAGCCTTGCGCCAAAGCCAAGACCAGCGCCGGCATGAATATTTCCGCCAGCAGGGTGAACACGGCTAACGCCGCCAGCAGCACGGAGAGAACCTGACCGGCTAAGGCTAACGCGGCGGGTTGCCCTTGTTGCGATAAGCGCTGCGAAAACAACGGCACAAA
>JAKMCZ010000028.1 GCA_022428185.1 Alphaproteobacteria bacterium
TGCAGGCCCCGTGCGACTTTCATCACAATAAATGTTTTGCCGGCTCGTATGATGATTTGGCGCTGCGCTTGTTTCCCCATATGGGGGGCGCGTGATGAATAAGCTCGTTTGGTTGCACGAAGATTGCCTTAATGCAGCGCATAATCTTTTCACCCATGCCGACAATTCGCGCGCCGTTTTTGTTTGGGACGACGCTTATATGCGCGCCATGCATTTCGGATTGAAAAGGCGCGTTTTCATTTATGAAAGCTTGTGTGAATTGCCGGTCGATATTTACAGCGGCGATATGCTGACTGTGTTATTCGAATTTCCGGCGGCTGAGATCATCACCGGAAAAACCCCCAATCCGGCTCTCAAGAAAATTATGCAAAATCTGCGCCAAGAAGCGCATGGCAAAAAACTGACGGCGATTGCCGATGCACCATTTGTGCAAATGGACGCGGTGCCCGACCTGCGCCGCTTTTTCAAATATTGGAACAAAGCCAAAAAGCACGCCTTTTTATATGATGGGCGACCGTAAAGGCAGTTTTCAGCGATTATTTTTGTGGCAAAACCGCCTCAACCGCAGCAATTAATTTCTTTGATTGCGGCTTGGTGAGCGATGAAAAACCACGCACGGCGCGCCCGTCAGGGCCGATAAGAAACTTGTGAAAATTCCATTTCGGAGCCGAACCGGTTTCTTGCTTCAGCCATTTGTAAAACGGGTGGGCGCGAGCGCCTTTGACCGTCAGCTTGTCGGTCATCGGAAAATCAATGGCGAAATTGACTTCACAAAATTCTTTTATCTGCGCCGTGCTGCCGGGCTCTTGGCGGCCGAAATCATTGCTTGGCACGCCCAGCACCACCAGCCCTTTATCGCGATAGCCCTGCCATAGCGCTTGCAAGCCATCATATTGCTTGGTGAAACCGCAATAAGAGGCGGTGTTGACCACCAGCACCGCTTTACCGCGATAATCAGCCAGATTAAGCGTGCCACCATTTATCGTCGGCAGGGAAAAATCATGCGCCGATTGCAATAGTGTCGGCGCCGCCAGTGCCGGCGTGCCGAGAAACATCAGATAGGGAAGTATAAACCGCATGAGAGAGACATAGCGCGCGCTAACATGGCGTCAAATCATGACACGATATTATTTGGCTTTGTTGCAAGGCAGTTTTACACTGAGGCACGTTTTTGGTGAACCATATGTTTTTGTATCAGTCAGAAGAAAATAGCCATTTCGAATGTCCGCAATGCGCCCAGCACGGCATTATAGCGACCGCGCATCTCGACTTTGTGCTCAAGCGCAATGAGCATGCGCTCATCACTTGCACCAATTGCATGGCACGGTTTGAACCCCACGCCCCGACCGCAGACCGGCTGCGCGTAACCGAGGCGGTGCATGATGAAGATATCGGCGCGCCCGAAATGGCGCTGGAAGAGGCGCCAGATGAGGGCAGTGATGACGAAAATAGCGCCCTGCCCGATATGCAACAATTATGGCAGCGTCACGAAACCGGCGACGAGGACGCAATGCGCGCCGACCCTGACGCGGCATTGCCTGTCTGGCTGCGCCCCGCCGACGCAAGCGAGCCGAAGGATTAGAGCCAGCGGCGCACGCGCATTTTATAGTTGCGGTATATCTGCCCGAACTCGGCTTCGAGGTTTTCTTCTTCCTTCACAATCCAGATTCGTTGCACCAAAAGCACAAAAATCGGAACAATGGCGAGCGCCCAAATATGACCGACAGCCAAGCCCGAACCGGTGAGCAGCACCGCCATTGCGACATAAATCGGATTGCGCGAATAGGCGAACAGGCCGTTTTCCATCAATGCAGAGGGCTGACCGTCGGGGATAATCGTCGTTTCGTTTTTACGAAAGCCGCGCGCTGCCAGCATAATTATAGCAAATCCCAGCACCATCAGACCCAGGCCGATATATTGCCAAAGCGCATCTAAAATCGGTCGAACTGGCGCGACATAGCCGATAAGTAATTGCGTGATAATGCCGGCCAGCACCATAAGCGGGGGGTAAATTTTCATGTGCCTTCTCCTTTAGGCTGAAACGGGCAAGGGTTGCCAAATATCGCAAATGCGCCGCCCGTCAAAAACCGCAATTTTCGGAAATTGCAGAAATATCGCTTCGCTTTGCGTCGGACGCAGAAACACAAAATCATCAACAGCGAGAGGCAGATTTTTCGGCCCCAGTAAAAATTCTTGATTTGACGAGCGACCAAACAGGCCGCTTGTCTTAAGCCCTTGCGGCCAAAC
>JAKMCZ010000049.1 GCA_022428185.1 Alphaproteobacteria bacterium
CTATGAAGGTCGCATTGAGGCCGATATTCTCGACATGGGCGCCCATTTAGTGGCGCAATTCGATACTTATATCGCGCAGCGCGACGGCCCGTTGGTCTTGGCGCATGGCGATATGCGCCTCGATAATATGTTGTTTTCAGACGCTGATGGGCGCACGATTTTGCTCGATTGGCAAACCGCGTCAGCCGCCCCGCCTATGGGCGATATTGCCTATTGTATTTCGACCAGCTTGAAACAAGCCGATGAGCGCGCGGCCCATGAGCGGCGTCTGGTTGCGGCCTATCACGCGCAATTGGGCGACTGCGTCGGTGATTATGATGTTGATGCGGCATGGGCTGATTATCGCCGCGCCGCTTTTGCCGGTTTTATTATGGCGGTTATTTCGGCGATGATTGTCGAGCGCACGGAGCGCGGCGATGAAATGTTTGCTGTTATGGCTGAACGCTCGGGCTGGCAAGCTTTGCATCTTGATGCGCTGGCGTTAATTTGAACCGATAATAAGCAAGGGAATTTGTGCGCATGACTATTTTCAACACACCGATTTTGAGCCAGTTTTTCAAACTTATTGCATGGGGCGCCTTGTTGATTATCGGCTGGCGTCCGGGTCCGACCATTCCCAAAGAGATTAAGAAATGCGTTGTGGTGGTCGCCCCGCATACCTCGAATTGGGATTTCGGCCTGTTTCTGCCATTGGTCTTTGCACTTAATTTATACGTGCGCGTGCTCATCAAACACACGATTTTTATCGGCCCGCTCGGCTGGTTCTTGCGCTATTGCGGCGGCATTCCGGTCGACCGCCGTGCAACGCGCGATTATGTCGGGCAAATGGTCGAACAATTTGAGAAAAATGATGTGTTTCATCTGGTGGTAACGCCTGAAGGTACGCGAAGCCCGCGCACGCATTGGAAAACCGGCTTCTATCATATTGCGATGGCAGCAAATGTGCCGATTATTTTGGCCGGTATTGATTGCGACAAAAAAACCGTTGGGGTTGACCGGATTTTTCACCCCTCGGGCGATGTCGAGGCCGATATGATTGATATTTATGCTTTTTTTGATAATGTGCGTGGGGTCAGACCGGAGAATTACGCCTCGCCGAACAAGCCTGCGCCGAAGGATGCATAAAGCCTGCCGGTCTTGCCTTTACCCGCATCTTGCGGCACTATTTTGATAATTATGGAGGTCAGCTATGCTTGATGATACGAAAACCAATTCGCCCGACCGCGCCCAATTTTCGGCGATGATTGACGGGTCTGAAGAAGACTATCAAAAGATTTCAGCCGCTTTTGGCAATTTCTCAAAAACCCTGCCCGATCGTGTGCTGGACCATTTGAAAATGCTGAAAGGCGATTTTGGCGGCTTTGCCGTTGACCGTTTTGAGCACAGCCTGCAAACCGCCACCCGCGCCCATCAAGATGGCCGCGATGAAGAATATGTGGTGTGCGCGCTGCTGCATGATATTGGTGACCTGCTTGGCACGTTTAACCATGCCGAATTGGCGGCGGCGATTTTGAAACCGTTTGTGAGCGAGCAAAATTATTTCATGTTGCAAAATCATGGCGTTTTCCAGGGCTATTATTTCTTCCATCATATCGGGCTGGACCGCGATGCGCGCGATGCGTTTCGTGACCATGAGCATTTTGAATATACCGCTCAGTTCTGCCATCTTTATGACCAGTCGAGCTTTGACCCGGAATTCGAGTCACTGCCGCTGGAATTCTTCGAGCCGATGGTGCGCCGTGTTATGGAACGCCCGCGCGACTCGATTTATATGAAAGAAGATGGCGAAGCGGCGATTTAAGGCGTTTGCCTGTCGGGGCTGACTTCGCAAGAGGGCTTTTATGGGCGCTTTATTGACGCTGATTTCTCAGCTTATTGAATTTTACATCTGGATTGTCATTGCTTCGGCGGTGTTGTCTTGGTTGGTGGCCTTTGAGGTCATCAATATGCGCAATCGCTTTGTGTTTCTCATGGGCGATATGCTCAACCGCTTGACCGAGCCGGTCTATGTCCGAATTCGGCGTTATTTGCCCGATTTGGGTGGGCTCGATTTGTCCCCATTGGTGGTTATTTTCGGCCTCATGTTCTTGCGTAATTTAATGTGGGAAGTTCTGGGGCCAATGATATAGGCAATTCTTATAGGCAACTGAATTGGGTAGTGACTTAACCAAAACGTAACCAAAGCGTGACCAAAGGCGGCACTAATGACGGCACAAAAAATCGACGGTAAAGCCATCGCCGCCGCGCTGCGCGGGCGCATTGGCGATGCGGTGAGTGCGCTTGATAAAGCGCATGGCAAAAAGCCGGGCCTTGCCGTGGTGTTGGTCGGCGAAGATGCCGCCAGTCAGGTCTATGTCAAAAACAAGGGTATTGCGACAAAGGAAGCGGGCATGACCTCGCTCGAGTTTCGCTTGCCTGCCGACACGCCCGAAGCTGTGCTGCTCGAGCAAGTCGACGCGCTGAATAATGACTCGGCAGTGAACGGTATTTTGGTGCAGTTTCCCGTGCCCGAACAGATGTCGCAGCAAAAAATCATCGACCGCATCAACCCCGCCAAAGATGTTGACGGGCTCAATCCGCTCAATGCCGGTCGGTTGGTCTCCGGCCTGTCAGCGTTGACCCCGTGCACACCGACGGGCAGCGTTATTTTGGCTAAGGAAACATTAGGCGATTTAAGCGGCAAACATGCGGTGGTCATTGGCCGCTCCAATCTGGTCGGCAAGCCGGTCGCGCAGCTTTTACTGAACGAAAATTGCACAGTCACGTTGGCTCATTCGCGCACCGCCGATTTGCCCGCCATGTGCCGACAAGCCGATATTTTGGTCGCCGCTGTCGGCATTGCCGAATTGGTTAAGGGCGATTGGATAAAACCCGGCGCGTGCGTCATTGATGTCGGCATTAACCGCATTGATGCGCCCGAAAGAGGCCTTGATGATGAGGGAAAGGGCAAAACCCGCTTGGTTGGCGATGTAGACTTCGCCGCCGCGTCCGAAGTCGCCGCCCACATCACCCCCGTCCCCGGCGGTGTTGGCCCAATGACCATTGCCTGTCTTTTAAAAAACACGCTAACCGCCTTTTGCCGCCAAAACGGTTTTGAGCAACCACCACTCTGAGCTAGGCTTAAACCCGCGCAATAAAAAAATAGGAGCGCTAAGTGGAAGCCTTGGAACCGCAGCACAAGCGGCTCGTCATTAAAATGCAACCGCATATCTTGAAGGGGCGGAAGACGCTTTATCACTCCGTCAGATGGGCATGGCGCATCAATGCTGACCGCGCCAGCAAAGCCGATTTTGTGCTGGGCTGTGTCAACGACATTTGCGAAGGCGTGTTTGTTGCCGACAAGTGGATGCATGCAACCCAGCGGAATTTTCCGCATTTCTCGGATCCGGACAATCGACCCGACTTTCCGCATCATCGACCCGACAGATTCGGCTTTGACGGGCATGAAGCCGATTATGATATTCAGAAACTCTATGTCGGCAAATTATTGCCAGATTCACAACGCGGCGGGCAAACCCGTATCCGCTATATCAATTGTTGACTATTTCCGCCGCCCCAGCAATTTCAGCCGCAGGGCGTTGAGCTTGATAAAGCCTTCAGCGTCAAATTGGTCGTAAACCATATCCTCTTCAAACGTCACATGCGCTTCTGAATACAGAGAATAGGGGCTGGTGCGCGACACGACAGAGGCGCTGCCCTTATACAGTTTCACCACCACCTCGCCGGTTACATGCGACTGGCTCGCATCAATCGCCGCTTGCAGCATGTCGCGCTCGGGCGAAAACCAAAAGCCGTTATAAATCAACTCGGCATAGCGCGGCATTAACTCGTCTTTCAAATGCATCGCGCCCCGGTCCAGCGTGATCGATTCAATGCCGCGATGGGCAGCCAGCAATACCGTGCCGCCCGGCGTTTCATAAACGCCGCGTGATTTCATGCCGACATAGCGGTTTTCAACCAAGTCGAGCCGACCAATGCCATTGGCGCCGCCAAGCCTATTGAGCTTGGTCAGCAAAGCCGCCGGCGATAATTTTTCACCATCGATGGACACCGCATCGCCGCGCTCAAAGCCGATGGTAATCTCGGTCGGCTTATCGGGCGCATCTTCGGGCGCGACAGTGCGCTGATAGACATAATCGGGGCATGGTTGGCCGGGGTCTTCCAGCACTTTGCCCTCGCTCGATGTGTGCAGCAAATTGGCATCGACGGAAAACGGCGCTTCGCCGCGCTTGTCTTTCGGCACTTGTATCTGATTGTGCTCGGCATAAGCGATGAGCTTTTCACGGCTTTGCAAATCCCATTCGCGCCACGGCGCGATCACTTTTATATCGGGATTGCACGCATAATAGCCAAGCTCAAACCGCACTTGGTCATTGCCTTTGCCGGTTGCGCCATGGCACACCGCATCGGCACCGGTTTGCGCGGCAATCTCAACCTGCCTTTTGGCAATCAAAGGCCGCGCAATCGATGTGCCCAAAAGATAAACGCCCTCGTAAAGCGCATTGGCACGAAACATCGGAAACACATAATCGCGGACAAATTCTTCGCGCAAATCCTCGATGAATATCTCTTTAATGCCCAGCATTTCAGCTTTGGCGCGCGCTGCTTCCAACTCATTTGAGCCATTTTCATCGCTATGGTCATCTTGACCCAAATCGGCGGTAAAGGTGACAACCTCGCAATCATAGTTTTCCTGCAACCATTTCAAAATGATTGAGGTATCAAGCCCGCCCGAATAGGCCAGCACGACTTTCTTGACGTCGCTCTTGATGTCGCTTTTATCGACCATCTTCTATCTCCATATCAGCCGCCTTTATAAGCCGAATGGCGAAAAAGGGAAGTATTTGCACATTATGAAAAATTTTTACAAAAACACCTAGTTTCAACTACCGCGTGTGGTGAAGCATATCGAACACGCATAACTATGTGTTCGGGAGGCATTTCTGCCTTTCGGTGGCAATCGGGACGCGAGGCCTAATGTTGCGTTTTTGCAATCGTAAATTGGCCGTGGTTGTTGTTTGGATTATTTGTTGCCCGATTGCCGCTATCTTTTCACCGCACTTTTCTTAGCGCCCCAAATTACGCGTCGCCAATTCTGCTTTTTTCAGCTCGGCGGCGCTTTGCTTGACGCTGGCTGACTTTAATTGCCCACATGCCGCCATAATATCGCGCCCGCGCGGGCGACGCACCGGACTGGCATAACCGGCGCGGTTGACGATGTCGGCAAAGGTTTGCATGCGGGTCTCGTCAGAGCATTGATAGGGCGCGCCGGGCCATGGATTAAACGGAATAAGGTTTATTTTGGCCGGAATGCCGCTCAGCAACTTAACCAAAGCGCGCGCATCATCATCGCTGTCATTGACCCCTTTTAACATCACATATTCAAAGGTAATGCGTTTGGCATTGGACAGGCCCGGCCAGTTGCGGCACGCCGCCAATAGCTCGGCTATCGGGTATTTTTTGTTGAGCGGCACCAGCTCATCGCGCAGTTCGTCGGTCACTGCATGCAATGAAATCGCCAACATGACCCCGGTTTTCTCGCCCATGGGCGCAATCTCCGGCACCACGCCTGAGGTCGATAGGGTGATGCGCCGCTTTGACAGGCTCAGCCCGTCACCATCGCTCATCACATTCAGCGCGTCGGCCACTTGGTCGCCATTATAAAGTGGCTCGCCCATGCCCATCATCACCACATTCGTGACTTTGCGTGTGCCGCTATTGGAAGCCGGATTATGCCCCCAATCCTCCAAATCGTCGCGCGCTGCCACCATTTGACCGGTGATCTCCGCCGCCGTCAGATTGCGCACCAGCTTTTGTGTGCCGGTATGGCAAAACCGACAGGTCAATGTGCAGCCGACTTGGCTGGAGACACATAATGTGCCGCGCCCGACTTCGGGGATATAAACCGTTTCGACCAATTGCCCGTCGCGCAGACGAAACAGATATTTGCGGGTGCCGTCTTTAGACAGATGCGCTTCAGCCATTTCGAGGCGGTCGAGCGTATAGGCCGCCGCCAGCTTGTCGCGTAGCTGTTTGGCGACATTGCTCATTTGATCGAACTCACGAACGCCATGCGCGTAAAGCCAACCCCATATTTGATTGACCCGCATGCGCAATTGCTTGTCGCCAACGCCCAACTCGGTCAGCGCGGCGCGCAAGTCGTCGCGGGTCATGCCGATTAGGCTTGGTTTGGCAATGTCGTTAATGGTCATAAAGTCGTTTTAGGGGGCGGGGCAGGCCGCGTCCAGCGCCTTCATTGCGGCGGTAACGCCTTTCAGACTGTAATTATCCGTGGTCAGTGTGCCGCGCGCCGATGTGCCTTTGAAAACCAACTCATTGCCGCGTTTCATGGCGGTGACAAGGCGCGCTTGGTCGTCCAGCTTTTCCAGCCATGCCCATTCATCGGCGCCGGTTTCAATCTGTGCGCCGGTGAAAAAGCCATAAGAATCGCTGCCGATGCGGGCAAACGGCTCTGAGGTGGCCGAAAACGGATAACCGATGCGCACCGATAATTCATTACGCACGCCCTGGCCGGGGCGGTGTGACACAATCAGGAAAACATCGCCACGGCGGGCATTTTTAGGCGTAGAGCGCTTCGGTTCACCGGCGATATAGCAGTTTTTTGCCTGTCCTGACCCGCTGGCAAACAGTCGCCAATCGCCATATTCAGCGACTGGCTGGTCAGCAGCAAGCGCACCGATTTGCGGCAAAAAGCTAAAAATTGCGGACAAAAAGGCGGCCAAAAAGGCGATTTTTAACATGCTTTGCAATCTATGGTGATTTGGCGATGAAGGCCAAGTCGCTTTTTCTTGCTTTTGGTTGTTGAATAGCCTCTAGTGGAAGGGCGTACGGGTTAGTGTGCGCAGGTTAGAGGGGTCAAGAGACCATGTCAGCGAGCGGCCAGAACACCGGCTCCACGCGTACCGAAGTAGAAGTAGATCGCGTCGGCAAGTTTGATAAAGCAGCCGACAAGGTAAAAAACGGGGGTAACCCGGATTTTGCTGGTCTTATCGAAAAGATCGCCGAATCCAAAGATCGCGACGCCTTTGCCGCGTTGTTCGCGCATTTTGCGCCGCGCCTGAAAGGCTATTTATTGCGTTTGGG
>JAKMCZ010000071.1 GCA_022428185.1 Alphaproteobacteria bacterium
GTCCTGACAATATGGCCTTTTTAGGCGACGTAGCCGGTAATATTACCAAGCTGGTGGCCTCATTGGGCGCAGCCGGATTGCCGGGCTTGATTGCCCTTGGCGTTATTTTAATGCTGTTTAAAAAGTAACCCGGTTTGACCCCGGCAGCAGATAGACTGAAAGGCTAAACGATGAAAAAGTGGAATCGCTATTTTAGCGCCTGCACACAATTATTTCTTCGCATTGCTGAGGTAGGCGGCGCTTTGGTGCTCGCCTTATTGGTGGTCTATTTGCTGCTGGGAGATACCGCCGGCCGCTATGTCGTATCAGTGGCCGACAATGTTCCTGAATTTGTCAGCAAAGTCACACCGGCGGCGGCTTTAGCGCTGGCGGTTATTCTGGGCTTGCTACATGTGATGCGTAATTCGCCTGCAACCGCAGCGCCCGAGCCACCTAAAGCGCCCAAGACGCCGACAAAGAAGCCGTCCCCTAAAAAGAAATAATGGTGCGACCGAGAAGACTCGAACTTCCACGGGTGTTACCCCACAGCGACCTCAACGCTGCGCGTCTACCAATTCCGCCACGGTCGCACTGTTTAGACCTGCGAGGCAGGCCTGTTAGCTAGCAAAATAACGCCCCCTAAACAAGCGGGATAGGCCAACTCCGGCAAACTAAATGCCGTCCCCATCAATATTGAGATGGATACCACATTCGTCCTTATCGCTATCGCTCCACCGACCGGAACGATAATCGCCGCCCTCTTCCACCCGATTGGTGCAAGGCATGCAGCCGATTGATAAATAGCCGTCTTTAACCAGCGGATGGCGCGGCAAATTATGGTCTTCAATGTAGGCTTTCAACTGGTCGAGATCCCAATTAGCCAGCGGATTGATTTTATAGCGACCATCAGTGTCTTTTTCGATGATTTGCATTTGCGACCGCGTGCCGGTTTGAAACCGCTTGCGACCGGTAATCAGCGCGTCAAAAGGTTCTACCGCGCGCGCCTGTGGGCGCACTTTGCGTAAATCGCAGCACGCATCTGTATCACGCTGCCAGAGGCCACCCTTTGCGTCCTCATTGGACAATTCACGCGGGTCTGGCGCAACCGAGCGGACATCCATCAGCCCGAGCTTTTCTTGCAAGCGGTCACGGTAGCGCAAAGTCTCACCAAACAATTTTCCCGTATTGAGCATGATGACCGGCACAGTCGGGTCAATTTCCGAAATCATATGCAGCAAAATCACCGACTCCGCGCCAAAGGACGAAACAATGGTAATGCGGTCGATAAACTGCTCTTCAATCGCATGACGCAAAATCTCTTGCGCGCTCAACGTTTCGTAATAAGCGTTCAAATCCGTCAGCACCGGTGCTGCTTGTTGTCTTATTGCCGGGGTGCTCATGCCAACCAACCCTTCTCATCAATTTCCTGATTGCTGCGCTCGATAAGCGTTTTAAAGTCTGCCCCCTCGGCGCGCCAGTCATCACGTAAAGCCGACAGGCTCTCAAGTCGCTCGGCCCAGCTTTCGGGATATTGCTCTTCCAGTTTGGCTTTTAACCGCCGCGCAAGGCCCGGCGATTTGCCGCCCGTTGATGCGGTCAGCAGCATATCGCCGCGACGCACAATAGCAGGCACATGAAAATCGCATAGCGGCTTCACATCTTCGACATTT
This sequence comes from Alphaproteobacteria bacterium, assembly GCA_022428185.1. Taxonomy (GTDB): domain Bacteria; phylum Pseudomonadota; class Alphaproteobacteria; order RS24; family RS24; genus UBA8337. Next base: position 1,650 of record JAKMCZ010000071.1, read on the forward strand.
ACCAATGTTTTGACCGCGCGCGCCTGAGCCGTGAAGCGTTCTTGCAGCGTATCATCAAGATTGGCGATATAGACAATGTGACAGGCGGCCAAGTCATCTTGGCTGGGCCAACTCTCAATCAGCCGATCACCGGCGAGTGCGCGCATGGCGTCTTCGGCGTGTTCCGCATAGACGCGCACAAATTCTGCGCCTGCCGCGTCGACCATTTCCAGACGACGAACCGCTTGCGGCCCGCTGCCGATAATGGCAACCGTCATTTCACTGACATCGAGAACAATCGGAAGCATATTCTTGTCTCCTTGACTCTTATATGGGCTATTGCGGTCTATTTATCAATATTTTTGTGTGATTAATTTTAATCTACATTTTATTTTGTGTTAATTGCGCTGCCTATCGGTGATATGTCTAACAAATGGACGAAATGCCCGAAATAATTTTCAGCGACCAGCCGGTTGCTTATCCTGAAGCGGTTAGCTTTATGGAAAGCCGCGTCGGCGAGATAATCGACGACAAAGCGCCTGAATGTCTTTGGTTTTTAGAACACCCACCGCTCTATACGGCGGGAACGCGAGCCAATCCGGCTGATTTGCTGCAACGCGACCGGTTTCCTGTCTATGACACCAAACGCGGTGGCGAATATACCTATCACGGCCCCGGCCAGCGCGTGGTTTATCTGATGCTGGATCTACGAAAGCGCGGCCGCGATGTGCGTTGTTTTGTGCAACAGGCCGAAAACTGGATTATCCAAACCCTTGATGATTTCAACATTAAAGCGCATATCACACCGGGGCGTGTTGGCGTCTGGGTGCCTCGCCCCGATAAGGGTGCGGATAAGGAAGACAAGATTGCCGCCATTGGCTTGCGGATAAGACGCTGGGTCAGCTTTCACGGCATTTCGGTAAATGTCGAACCCGAGCTTGAGCATTTTGGCGGCATTGTGCCGTGCGGCATCGCCGACCAGAGCGTCACCAGCATGGTCGACTTGGGCTATCCGGTCAGCATGGCGGAATTGGATAAAGCGCTATTGGATAATTTCAATAACTGCTTTACGCGCTAGACCATGCGGCTGATGAACTGCGTCAGCAATAAAATAACCACGCAGCCGACAAAATAACCGGCATTCAATCCGGCCAGTTTCATTGGCCTTTGCGACCAGGCGGCACCTGAAAAATGCCCGATAATAACGGTGGCAGAAAATATCGCGCCAATGCCGCGCGCCATACCATGATCCATTTGCAGCATGTAAAACACCGCAATCAGCCACGACAATAGCAGCAAATAAAGCGCCTCAAGCGCCATTGCAGGCAGCATTGATTTGTCGGCTGTCGTTTGATTTATTTCCTGAAACGCCTTGCCTGCAACGCGTTCTGAGAAAAAGACAAAGCCCCAAGCAAAAGCCAACACGGCACCGATAAGCACCGCCACCCGATTGACATCCATCACATTAACCAATTCCATAATCGCCTCCTTGTTTTTCTTATTCAGCCGTAAAAGGCTAACAGAAGCAGAGGCAAGAAATCAATTATCTACTCAAATTCGAGCATCACTTCGTCAACGGCGAGCTTGTCACCGGCAGCGCATAAAACTTTCTTTACGGTCACGTCTTTTTCTGCGCGCAGAATATTTTCCATCTTCATCGCCTCAACCACCGCTAACGGCTCTCCGGCTTTCACCGATTGGCCTTCATTGACGGCAACCGAGACCACGACACCGGGCATCGGGCAAACCAGTTCTTTATCGCTGGCACCGTCGGCTGCTTCGGGCATATACATCATGGCTTTTTGAGCTGCCATGCGCCGCACAGAAACTTTCGCCGCCGCACCGCGACCGGTCAGCGTAAAACCCTCAGGATGGCGGTCTACGGTCAGCGCTATCGGCTTGCCGTTAACCGCACCGAAAAAGAATAAATCGCCCGGCAACCAGTCGCTTTCAACCTCAATATCAACGCCGTTCAGCAGCACGCCAGTAGCTGATTTGCTGGCGGTAAAGACCAAATCGTTGATTTGGACGGCCTGTTCGACATCGGGGGTGAACTGGTGTCCGTCCAAGACTTGTGAGCTTTCGGAGGCGCGCATTTGCGTTAATTGCGTCATGGCAAAACCGATAACCGCCAATTCTTCGATGCGCGCGCTATCCATTGGCGCGCCCTCAAATCCTTCGGGATATTCTTCATCGATAAAGGCCGTGGTCAACGCACCCTCGCGAAAGCGCTTGTGCTGCATAATCGCGCCACAAAAATCAATATTGTGCCGAATACCATCGATGCGGAAATTATCCAGCGCGTCAGCCATCGCATCGATTGCAGTCAAACGGTCAGGCCCATGCGTGACCAGCTTGGCAATCATCGGATCGTAAAACAGAGATATCTCGCCGCCCTCATAAACGCCGGTATCATTGCGCACAGTAATGCCATCAACCTCTTGCTCAACCGGCGGACGATAGCGCGACAACCGACCCGTCGATGGCAAAAACCCACGATACGGGTCTTCGGCATAAATCCGGCTCTCCATCGCCCAACCGGTGAGCGTCACATCTTTTTGCTTGATGGACAGCTTGTCACCGGCGGCGACTTTTATCATCTCTTCGACCAAATCAATGCCGGTAATCAGTTCCGTGACCGGATGCTCGACCTGCAACCGCGTGTTCATCTCAAGGAAATAAAAATTCCTATCGCCATCGACAATAAATTCGACCGTACCGGCTGAACAATAATCAACCGCTTTCGCCAGCGTCACTGATTGCTCACCCATCGCTTTGCGGGTTTTCGCGTCAAGAAACGGGCTTGGAGCTTCTTCAATCACTTTCTGATTGCGTCGCTGAATAGAACATTCGCGCTCGCCCAGATAAATCACATTGCCATGCTTATCGCCGAGAATTTGAATTTCAATATGGCGCGGCTGGGTAACAAATTTCTCGATAAAAATTCGGTCGTCACCAAAACTTGCCGCCGCCTCATTCTTCGACGATTGAAAGCCCTCGCGCGCTTCATCGTCGCTATAGGCAATCCGCATGCCCTTACCGCCGCCACCGGCAGAGGCTTTAATCATTACCGGATAGCCAATCTGATTGGCAATTTTAATGGCTTCATCGGCGTCTTCAATCAGCCCCATATGACCGGGCACGGTAGACACACCGGCTTCGGCAGCAAGCTTCTTGGAGGTAATCTTATCACCCATCGCTTCAATCGCGCCCGCCGGAGGGCCGATAAAGGCGACACCTGCTTTATCAAGCGCTTCAGCAAAAGCTTTGTTCTCAGACAAAAAGCCGTAGCCCGGATGCACGGCCTGTGCGCCGGTCTGTTTAATGGCATCGAGGATTTTATCGATGACCAAATAGCTCTCTGCCGCTGCTGCGCCGCCAATATGCACTGCCTCATCGGCTTCGCGCACATGCAGCGCCAGCGCGTCAGCATCAGAATAAACGGCGACCGTCTTAATGCCCATCGCACGCGCTGATTTAATGACGCGGCAGGCAATCTCGCCTCGGTTTGCAATTAGAATTTTATCGAACATCGCCATCGCCTATAGAGGAATATTATCGTGTTTTTTCCACGGGTTATCGAGCTTCTTGGAAGACAAAAGCGCCAATGCTCGCGCCACGCGGCGGCGTGTATTATGCGGTTGAATAACCTCATCAATATAGCCGCGCTCAGCCGCAACAAACGGGTTTAAGAAACGCTCTTCATATTGCGCCGTCTGCTCGGCTATTTCTTCTTCCGACGAATTGCGGAAAATAATCTCAACCGCACCCTTCGCTCCCATTACGGCAATCTCAGCCGTCGGCCACGCATAGTTAAAATCGCCGCGCAAGTGCTTTGACGCCATCACATCATACGCGCCGCCATAAGCCTTGCGGGTGATGATTGTGACTTTCGGCACGGTCGCCTCGGCATAAGCAAACAGCAATTTCGCGCCATGCTTGATAAGCCCGCCATATTCCTGCGCCGTGCCCGGCAAAAAGCCCGGCACATCGACAAAGGTGACAATCGGCACATCAAAGCAATCGCAAAAGCGGACAAAGCGCGCTGCCTTGCGGCTGGCATCACTATCCAACACACCGGCCAGCGTCATTGGCTGATTGGCAACAAACCCGACCGTTTTGCCTTCAATGCGCCCGAAACCGGTAATCACATTTTTGGCAAAGTCTTTTTGGATTTCAAAGAAGTCCCCCTCATCGACAACTTTCTGCACCAACTCCATCATGTCATAGGGCATGTTG
>JAKMCZ010000076.1 GCA_022428185.1 Alphaproteobacteria bacterium
AAACATGCATCGCAAAGCAGGTGATTGTTTCTAAGGGTCGCCTATCGGCGGTCGCTTGCGCAGGCTACAAACATTTGGCGAGTGAAATGTGAGCCTTAATGTGCCTCGCCCCTTTTTTGGAGGCGCACTAAACTTCGCTTGGCTCAGTAAGTGCTTATCGCGCGTCTCGGTGGGTTTACGTCGCAAACCCGCCTCGCTTGCACAAACCGATAAATCAATTCAGCAGATGCCGCAAAAGGCCGACTCCGCCAGCCTTCGCTTTGCTTAGGCGTGGCGTCGCTGGGGCAAGGCGCACTAAACTTCGCTTGGCTCAGTAAGTGCTTTTAGCGTGGTAGCGGAGGAGGGACTCGAACCCCCGACACGCGGATTATGATTCCGCTGCTCTAACCAGCTGAGCTACTCCGCCTGAAAAACGTAGCGATGATATAGACCAAAAGGGTGACACTGGCAATTATCGTTTTGCCGCTCAATCGTCCGCTGCACGGGCGATTTTTGCAGCGCGGCGACGCTCAGCCGAAGACCCGATAGTCATCGCTTTTCGGTATTTCACCACCGTGCGGCGCGCCACGACAATGCCCTCTTCGGCCAATAGCGCGACCAAATCATTGTCGGATAATACATTGCTCGGCGCGTCCTCTTCAGCGACCAACCCGGCAATGCGCGCCTTTACCGATTGCGCCGAAATGATTTTTCGATTACCGCCAGACTGGTTCGTCCCCTCCCCAATCGCGGTTGAAAACAAGTCTTTCAAACTGAATTGCCCATTGGCGGTTTGCACCAACTTGCCGGCCACGGAGCGACTGACCGTGCTTTCATGCATCTCAATTTCTTCGGCAATATCCCGCAAGCGCATCGGCTCTAAAGCCGCCAAACCGCCGGTAAAAAATGACTGCTGGCGTGCCACAATCGCGCGCGACACGCGCAGCAAAGTAGCGGCGCGTTGTTGGGTTGCCTTGCGCAGCCAGCGCGCCGATTGCACATTCGATTTCATAAATTTGCGCTCATCATCGGTGATTTTGCGGGTCGCCATTTCCTCCCAATCGCGCTCCAGCACCAACACGCTGGGCAGGCTGTCCTCGTTCAAATAGGCCTGCCAGCCAGCGTCGCTTTCAAGCACAATTACATCGGGCAGCGCCAGCCTATCGGTCGTCGTTTCAAATGCTGCCGCAGGGCGCGGGTCGAGTGCGCGCACCGCTTGCAATAGCAGCGGCAGCGCATCAGGCGCGACAGCCATTGCTTTAGCCAGCGCGTCTATATCGCCGCGCCCCAAAATATCAAGATTATCGAGCAAGGCTTGATGGGTCGGCGTCCAGTCACCCCGGGCCAACCATTGCAAGCGCAAACAATCAGCCAGATTGCGCGCAAAAACCCCTGCCGGGGTAAACCCTTGCAAGCGCGTCAGCGTCTCGCGCAGCAATCCGGCATCGACACCAATCGTGCTGCATATTTCGTCATCGCCCTCGCGCAAATAACCGTCATCATCAAGCCAGCCGGTCAGTTCGACCGCCAGCGCTGCCATATCGCGATCGCCAATCTCTTCGCTGATTTGCTGCAAAACATGCGCGGTCAAATTATCGTCATCAGCGGCGCGATTTTCCAGCATGGCGTTAACATCACCGCTTTCGCCAACTGCAAAGTCGACCCGCACCGCTTCAATTTTATCGGTCAAGCCATGCCCGCTCGCGCCGTCCACCGTCACCGCGCGCGGCGCCTCACCATTGCCGCTTTCGCGAAAATGCGCTGCATCGAAAGCCAAAAATGGGTTTTGCTCCATTTCGCGCTTCAACATATCGGCCAATTGCACATTGGTCAGTTGCAACAACTCGATGGCTTGCCGCATTTGCGGGTTTATCATCAGCTTTTGCTTTTGCGATATTTCAAGGCGTGGTGCGAGAACCATCAAAGCCTCCTTTTGGCAGGCAAATTAGCCAAACTGGCACGCTTCTTGCAAGGGGTTTTTTAGTGAGAAAAGCCTTATCTGTGGCTTAGTCAGCCGTGGCGCGGCTAATCCAGCCACCGCCCAAAATGCGGTCGCTATCAGCAGCGTAAAACACGCAAGCTTGCCCGGGCGCAACACCCTCTTCCGCCTCTGCCAGAACAATTTCAGCCGCTTCGTCTTTTTTCAGCGTCAATTGCGCCGCTGCCGGTTCGCCGGTCGAACGAATTCGCGCACGCACCGCAATGGTGTCAGCAGTGGCACCGGGCGCGCCATCGCCAAGCCAATTTACCTGGTCCAACGAAATGCGCGCGCGCGCCAGCGCATCACGTGGGCCGACGGTCACTTCGCGCTTATCGGCATCAATGGCGACAACAAAAAGCGGGTCGCCGGTGGCAATGCCTAACCCGCGCCTTTGGCCGATTGTATAATGCAAGACGCCCATATGGCTGCCCAGCACCTCGCCATCAATATGGCGTATCTCTCCGGGCAAGCTGCAGTCGGGGCGCAGTCGTTTAATCACACCGGCATAATCACCATTCGGCACAAAGCAGATGTCTTGACTGTCAGGCTTATCGGCTACTTGCAAATCGAGCAGTGCCGCATAATCGCGAATTTGCTCTTTGGTCAGGTCAGCGAGCGGGAAGCGCAGAAAATCCAACTGCTCCTGCGTCGTTGAAAACAAGAAGTAAGATTGGTCGCGCGCCAAATCACGCGGGCGATGCATTTCCCAGCCATCTGCACCTTGACGCGTCGCAATATAATGGCCGGTCACCAGCGCAACCGCACCCAAATCGCGCGCCGTTGCCAGCAAGTCGCGAAACTTCACCGTCTCATTGCATCGAATACATGGAATGGGCGTATGCCCCGCCAGATAGCTATCGACAAATTCGTCCATCACGCTTTCTTTGAAGCGCGATTCATAATCCAACACATAATGCGGCATATCGAGCTTGGCGGCGACAGCGCGCGCATCGTGAATATCCTGTCCGGCGCAGCACGCCCCTTTGCGCCTTATGGCCTCGCCGTAATCGTAAAGCTGCAAGGTAATTCCGACCGCATCATATCCGGCGCGCTTGACCAGAGCGGCAGCCACCGAGCTATCTACCCCGCCCGACATGGCAATGACCACACGTTGACCGGCACGGTCGTCGGGGCTGCCGATACCGAGGTCAATCGCGGGCATTTCTTGCAATGCTTTAGATGTCAAAATCGCGTTCATTTCGGCTTCACTATAGCATCAAAGCCCTGCTCGCAAGGGGTTCGCGGCACCTCACAACCTCTTCACGCCCTCCTCACGGCTGCTCACAACAAGTTGATTTGTTTGTGAGCGTGGTTTCATGGCTTTCTTGGCGCATGGAACTTGTTAACGGAGATTAAAAAATGCGTATTTTGTTAGTAGAAGATGACATGCTGTTGGCGCAAAGCCTGACTGACCGCTTAGAGGGTCAGGGTTTTCACGTCGATGAGGCCGATCGTGGCGAGGACGCGCTCGAATTGTCGGATTTGTATGAATATCAAGTAATGATTCTCGACCTCGGCCTGCCCGATATGCGCGGCGACGAAGTGCTCGATAATTTGCGCGCCAAAAACGAACATTTGCCGGTTTTGGTGCTGTCAGGCGAAGCTGATGTAGAAGCGCGCCTGTCATGTCTGCGCACCGGCGCTGATGATTACCTGGTCAAGCCGTTCAATATGGAAGAATTGGTCGCCCGTCTGCACGCGCTGGTGTGCCGCGCCAATGGTCATGCCAATAACCGCCTGCAATTTGGCGATATTACGCTTGATTTAACGGCTCGCGATGTGCGCGTCGGCGATAGTCGGGTCGATTTGACCTCAAAAGAGTATCAAATGTTGGAACTTTTGTGCCTGCGCAAAGGCAGCGTCGTTTCCAAAGAGAGTTTCCTTGACCATCTATATGGCGGCATGGACGAGCCTGAGATGAAGATTATCGATGTGTTTATCTGCAAATTGCGTAAGAAAATCGAAAACGCTGGGGCTTCGCATCCGTTTATCGAAACGGTTTGGGGACGCGGCTATCGGGTTGATGTACCGGAGCAAAAATGTAGTGCATGAGCCGTTTGGACAAATTCGGGGCATGTGATAAGCCCAAGCTATGACAGACCCCGAATTTGACCCCTCATTTGACCCGCACGCGCCCCAATTTATGCAGGCTTTTTGCCAAATGGCGCTGCATGCCGGTGGGCTGATTATGCAGCATTATCGCGACGGGGTGAAAACCGAGAAGAAAGCTGACAAATCACCTGTTACCCAAGCTGACCGAGACGCCGAAGTTCTGCTGGAAAATGCCCTTGCCGAACTGGTGCCACATATTCAGGTCATCGGTGAAGAGGCTTGCTCGGAGACCATGCCCCAGCAATTGGACGATATGTTCTTTCTGCTCGACCCGTTGGACGGAACGCGCGATTTCGTCGCCAAGAAAGACAATTTTACCGTCAATATCGGCCTGGTTCACAATCATTATCCAATCGCCGGTGTGATTTACGCGCCGGTGCATGAAAAACTTTATTTCAGCGGCCCTGATTGTGCCTATCGCTTGCTGATTGCGCCCGACGGCAAGCTCGATATCAGCCAAGCCGAAAGACTGACGACCCAAAAAGCCGATGCCGCAGGGCTGCGCATCATTGCCAGTCGCTCGCATCGCGGCGAGAAAACCGACCAGATGATTGCCAGCCTGAATGTCAAAAGCACAATAGCCGCCGCCTCATCATATAAATTTTGCCTATTGGCCGAAGGCACTGCCGATTTTTATCCGCGTTATGGTCGCACAATGGAATGGGACACCGCCGCCGGACAGGCGATTTTGGAGGCGGCAGGCGGCGTTGTGACAACAGAAGAAGGCGACCGTTTTAGCTATGGTAAGCTGGCGCGCGGGCTGGATAACCCATCTTTTATTGCAGCCGCTGCCGATAACTGGCACGATGCTTTGAAATAGTGACCGGGGGCGGAGAGACAGCTATGGCGCGGCGACACTTTGCGAGCCTACATGTCGGCCTATTTCTGGCCGCTTTCTTGCTGCTTGGCATGCCTTTTTCGGCTCATGCGCAGCAAAACCAACCCGGCACAATCGAAGATTTTTCTGAAAACAGCCTGATTATCGCCTCGGCCAAATATCTCGGCGCAACGGCAGAAAGCATGGCCGAAATCATCGACCGAATTTTCAGCCGCTATGGCACACCCAGCGCGGTAATTCGCGGCGAAGAAATTTCCGTCTCAGTAATGTTTGGCGCGCGATACGGGCGCGGCACATTGCTGTTTCCCGATGGCCGCGAAGTGCCGATTTATTGGCGCGGTCCGTCCGCCGGAATTGATATGGGCGCGGCCGGTAATAAAAGTTTTGCGCTGGTTTACAATATCGACAACCCCGAAGACCTGTATCGCCGTTTTGCCGGTGTTGACGGCTCGTTTGTCGCGCTTGGCGGGGTCGGCCTCAATTATTTGCAGCGCGGCAATACCATTATTGCCCCCATGCGTATCGGGGTCGGCTATCAAATCGGTGTCAGTCTCGGCTATTTGAAATTTGCCGACCAACCCGGCTGGCTGCCGTTTTAATCGACAGACTTAAAAAACGCCGTCAGTTTTTCAGATAATTCGTCCGTGCGTCCGGTCGAGAAAAAATGTCCACCCGTATATTGATGCACATCAGGCGCGGCATAAAGCGCCAGTGCCGCCTCAACCTGCGCGGCGGCAATTTCAGGGTCATCAAGCGCGTAAGCAAATTGTGCCTTTAGCCCGGAAGCAGCGATTTTGTGATGGTCTGCCATACGATCAGACAGCGCATCGCCGATCATCATATCGCGCATCATGCGCTCAGTGCCTTTGACCTTAAACTGGCCGTTGAAATGCGCCACCACGCGGCGCGCTTCCTCTGACTCCGTGCCAAAACTCTCGCCACGCGCAATAATTGCGGGCACGGCGATAATTCGCGTCAGCAGCTTACCGATAATCGGAATACGCGCTGCAATGATAGCCGGCGTTACCGTAACGCCGCCAATCACCGGCACTTGATAGGCCAGTGAATGGACGCGCGCTTCGTGTTCTGCCCCAAAGCGCGCAATTATTGCGCCGCCCATACTGACACCGAATAAATGCGCCCGTTCAATTTCTAAATGGTCAAGCAAATCAAGCAATTGCAACCGCAGCATGTCAATCGTGAGGCGCGCCTTTGGGCGGTCGGAAAAACCGCGTCCATATTGGTCGTAAACAATCACCCGCCAGCCATCTTTGACCAAAGGCGGCACATAACCTTGATAAGCCATTGAGCCCAGAGTTCCGCCATGCACGATGATAATCGGGCGCGCGTCTTTGGGACCGAAATCTTGATAGGCGGTTACGCCGTCGCGCAGTTCGCCGGTTTGATAACCGCTATCGGCGCGAAACTGCTCGGCGGTTAAGGTTTCGCGATCAGCGCGCACATAAATGATGAACACCACTGCAGCCAGCGTCACAATAATGGCGACAATGACGGCGAGAATGATTTGAAAAACCGACATGATTATTGCTCCTGCAAGCGCACGCGACCGGTCTCAACCCCTTTGCGCGGGTCGAGCATTATCAGCAATGCACCTTGATTGTCTTCCAGTCTTAAAATAACCCGCGATGCGCCGTTTTCGACGCTGACAAGCCGTGCGCCAGACGGAATGGAAATAGAGTATGTGCCGAAATCGCGCGGTATTGCTGCCTCGGGTTGCGACAACCGCGCAATCACCGTGCTGATGACCACCGCGGCACCGCCGACCAAAAGCACGCCTAAAACAATCACCACCGCCAGCAACCCGCGCACATAACGCGGATTAGGGGCCGGTATTTCGTCAGAAGAGGTTTCCGCCGCCGCCTGATTTCCTGTATCTTGAGACATGGTCAATGCTCCAAATAACCTGCTCGCCTTTACCGTCACATTTGCGCAAGACGGCGATCGGCTTGATAAAACGCTTGCTGCAGGGCAAAGCGACTTGTCGCGCGCCAGATTGCAAGACCTTGTGAAAGCAGGCCATTGCACAGTGACCCGACGCCAAACTGACAAGACCATAAAAGACCCGTCTTGGCGGGTCAAACAAGATGATATTGTCGCGCTGGTTTTGCCCCCGCCTGTCGACACCACGGTGAAGGCACAAAACATTGCGCTCGATGTGCTTTATGAAGATGCCGATTTACTGGTCATCAATAAGCCGACCAATATGGTGGTGCATCCCGCACCGGGCAGTCCCGACAACACGCTGGTCAATGCGCTGCTGGCGCATTGTGGCGACACGCTGTCTGGCATTGGCGGTGAAAAACGCCCGGGCATTGTGCATCGCCTCGATAAAGATACGAGCGGTATTATGGTGGTTGCCAAAAACGATGCGGCGCATCGCGGACTGTCTGAGCAATTTGCCGCGCATGGCCGCGACGGACGAATGGCGCGGGTTTACAAAGCATTGGTTTGGGGCGAGCCGCTGCCTGCCGCAGGCACGGTGACCGCCGCGCTGGCGCGCGCTGCCAATAATCGCAAAAAAATTGCCATATCGACCTCAACCGAGGCGCGCCATGCGGTAACACATTATCGGCGGTTGCAGGCTTATGCCGCCAAAGACGGGCAAGGCCAAGTCAGCCTGATTGAGTGCAAATTGGAGACCGGGCGCACGCATCAAATACGGGTGCATATGGCGCATATCGGGCATCCGGTTTTGGGCGATAAGCTGTATGGCACAGGCATGAAAAGCCGCGCCGTGCATTTGTCGGAGGCGCAAAAAACGGCGCTCGACCGCCTCGACCGACAGGCGCTGCACGCCGCCGCTTTGGGCTTTGAACACCCGAAAACCGGCGACAAACACTATTATGAAGCGCCGCTGCCTGCCGATTTGGCGGCCCTCTTGGAAGCGATGGCGGAAAAACCTATATAAGTCTTATGAGCAAGGAAAAGAAAAAGCCGTCAACCGCTTTGGCTCCGGCACCCTCGCCGGAGGGCAGCCTGTCGCGCTATCTCAACGACATTAAAAAGTTTCCCATGCTGGAGGCTGACGAAGAGTTCACCCTCGCCAAAGATTTTGCCGACACCGGCGCGAAAGGCGCAGCGCATAAGCTGGTGACCAGCCATTTGCGTCTGGTCGCCAAAATCGCCATGGGCTATCGCGGCTATGGCCTGCCGATTGGAGAGGTGATTTCGGAAGGCAATATCGGCCTGATGCGCGCCGTGCAAAAATTCGACCCCGATCGCGGTTTCCGCCTCGCCACTTACGCCATGTGGTGGATACGCGCGCAGATACAGGAATATATTCTACGCAGTTGGTCGCTGGTCAAAATCGGCACCACGGCAGCGCAGAAAAAACTGTTTTTCAATTTGCGTCGGCTGAAGGGCGAGATTAACGCCATTGATGGCGGCGCGCTCAACCCCGACCAAGTCAATGATATTGCCGACCGGCTGGGCGTTGAAACGCGCGATGTGGAAATGATGGATGGCCGCATGGCGGGCGGCGATGCCTCGCTCAACGCGCCAATGGCGGGCGGCGAAGAAGGCGATAGCGGCGGCGAATGGCAAGACTGGCTGGAAGATGACGCCGCCACGCCCGATATGGTGGTGGCCGAAGACAATGAGCGCGACGCGCGCCGCAAAGTGCTGGTTGCCGCCATGCACGGGCTGAACGAACGCGAGCGCGATATTTTAATGGCGCGGCGGCTGGCCGACCCACCGCAAACGCTGGAACAGCTATCGCAACAGTTTGATGTCAGCCGCGAGCGTATCCGCCAAATTGAAACCCGCGCTTTTGAGAAGCTGAAAAAAGCGATGATGGAAAAAGCCAGCGATGGTGGGTTGGTTATTGAGGGTTAAGAGCACCCTAAACGGGCAAAAGTTTCTCTTCTCTGTCAGCCATCACGCAATCTTCCATAAAACAATCAAGAAACTCATCATTAATTCCTCTCGGCTCGCGAGGCGCACGATGCGCGCCTGCTCCCTTGGGACAGTTGCCCGTGCCTGCCGTTTCGGCAGGCGGGCGCAACTAGTCCTCAAAAGGATCCTTAACAAGTATCGTGTCGTCGCGTTCGGGGCTGGTTGAGAGCAGCGTGACCGGTGCGCCGATAAGCTCTTCAATATAACGCACATAGCGCACCGCCTCGGCCGGTAAATCGGCCCAAGAGCGCGCGCCAAAGCTGCTTTGCCCGCCCCAGCCCGACAGCGTTTCATAAACCGGCTCGATGCGCGCCTGCTCGGCCGCATTTGCCGGCAGATAGTCAATCGGCGCGCCGTCCAGCATATAGCCGGTGCAAATATTAATCTCGTCAAAGCCGTCCAGCACATCGAGCTTGGTCAGCGCGATGCCGTCAATGCCCGCCGTGCGCACCATTTGGCGCACCAGCACCGCATCAAACCAGCCGCAGCGGCGTTTGCGCCCGGTCACCGTGCCGAACTCGTGCCCGCGCTCGCCCAGCTTTTGCCCGGTCTCATTATCCTGCTCGGTGGGGAACGGCCCCTCGCCGACGCGGGTGGTATAGGCTTTGGTAATGCCCAGCACATGGTTGAGCGCCGCCGGGCCCATGCCGCTGCCGGTCGCCGCCTGTCCGGCAATCGTGTTCGAAGAGGTTACGAACGGGTAAGTGCCGTGGTCGACATCGAGCAGCACGCCTTGCGCGCCCTCAAACAAAATGCGCTGACCGCCGCGTCGCGCTTCGTCCAGCAGCTTCCACACCGGCGCCATATAATCGATGAGCGCGGGCGCGATATCGAGCAATTCGGCTTTTAACGCGGCACCGTCAAATTCGGGCAAATTAAGCCCACGGCGCAATGTGTTGTGGTGCACCAGCAGGTTTTCAATCTTGGCGTCCAGCGTGTCCGGGTCAGCCAAATCAGCCACGCGCAGGGCGCGCCGCCCCACCTTGTCTTCATAGGCCGGGCCCATGCCGCGCTTGGTGGTGCCGATTTTCACGCCCGAATTGGCACTTTCGCGCGCAGCATCAAGCTCTTGGTGCAACGGCAAAATCAACGTCGCGTTTTCAGCAATTTTCAAATTATCAGGCGACACCGCCACACCCTGCCCGCGCAGCGTGTCGATTTCCTGCATCAAAGCCCACGGATCAATCACCACGCCATTACCGATGACCGACAGCTTGCCCTCGCGCACAATGCCCGACGGCAACAG
>JAKMCZ010000107.1 GCA_022428185.1 Alphaproteobacteria bacterium
CGCCACGGCGCCGGTTTCGTTGACGTCAAATCCCGATGATGCCGAAAGTATTTTTATTGACGGCACCCAAGGGGCAGAGGGCGCCGCCTTGATTTTGGACGATGACCGCGCGGTGACAATTGATGGCTTGATTGTCGTGCGCGACCGCTCAAGCAATGAAGTCGATGCGGATATATTTTCGCTGGACCAAGCGGTCGGCATTAAAATCGATACAGATTTCACCGGAAGCAATTTGTCGCTGGAAAGGGGTCTCAATATCGATATTTCCGAAATTTTGGGGCCGCAAGATAATGATGCCGATGAAGACGGCATTATTGAGGGCTCACAGGCCATGGGCACGGCTCAGCGTATCGGCCTTTGGGTAGATGCAGATATTACCGGCTCTCTGATCGGCGAAGGCGGGTTCATTCGCGTCGATGGTAATAATGCTCGTGGCGTGCAAATCGATAATCTGATTTCCGGAAATTTCGATTTTTCGACCGCGATTGACCGAATTATCCGCGGGACAAAGGTCGGCGGCATTTTGGGTGACAATGCCATTGGCGTTGACATTAACGGTTCAATCATTGGGTATTACCGCCAGCGCGGCGATATTGATGTGCGCGGTGAAGGCAGTGTCGGCATTGACATTGGCGCTGCGATTACCGGTGCGCTGTTGATTGAAAGTCAAATTAATGCCACCGGCTATTCAGGGGCGCCATCGCCGCAACGCGGGGTTGATGAAAGCGGTCTGACGGCGGCGCAGCAAACGGCCAATCAAAACGAACGCCGTCGTGGCGGGGCGGCTGTCAGTATTGGTGCTGCTGTTGGCGGCGGTGTAATTATTGGCGGCTTCATTAATCGGCTTGTTAGTGAAGATGAACGGGATGCTGTTGACGCAATTAATGCGCGCCGAAGTGATGAGGATAATACCAACGATAATGTCGTTTCGCTGAAAACCGACCCTTATCACTTTGATGAAAACCGCGCCTTAGGACAGATTTCGACTTATGGCGAAGCCGATGGCGAAGCGAGCTTGAAAATCACCGACAGTGTCGGTTCAGCTAACGGCGCAACGCGCGAAGTTCTGCTTGATACGAGAGACGATGATGATGATGACACGGCGGCGAGCGACAGTGATGAAGCTGATTTTTATGACAGCACAGGCGAATTTTTCTTCTCCCACGGTTTGATAAATCGCGGCCTGATTAAAGCCAATAGCTGGTATGATGCGGTAAAAAGCGGCGATGATTATCAAATTGACACCAAAGCCACAGCCTTGCTGATTGATAGTGCAACCGGCTCTGTGCATGGCGGTGTTTACAATAGCGGGACAATTTCAGCGACCGCGTTTAACAGCAATGCCATTGCATTGGATTTCGTCGATGTGGATCTAACCGACGGGATTCGCAATAATGATACTGTTTTTCTTAATGAAGGCATTTTGCAAGCGGAGGTTGCAACAGATGAAAGGTCGCATGATGGCGTCAGCCTGACTAGCAATATGGCAACCGCTGTGAAGTTTCATCCAAGTGTCAGCTTTGATTTGCAAGGAACAAGGCCGGTGTTTGCCAATGCTGGCGAGATTTCTGCGCAATATGCCCATGTGCAACAACAAGAGGGCCAAGACGATGATAGTGGCCTTTATGAAAGGGTTTGCGGCACAAATCATTTTGTTGATATTGGTGATTGTAATCGCGCTGTCGGTAATTTTAATCTCAACGGCATTGCAATCGACTTTTCAGAGGTCACAGGGGACATCGATTTAGAGCAGGCCTTCCTGCAAAATGACACTACGCTAAGTGCCAATGTTGACGGAAATGCCGGAGATGAAACCGTTTATCGCGGCAGCGGCGACCTTGACCGCGACAGCAATGATGATGGTGTGGTTGACCTGCGTGATATGGCAAGCCAGCAAATGTCTGTGAGCATTATCGGCGATATTCTCTTTAACGATGCGGATAATGATTTCACCATGACTGCCGGTACGGTAAATGGCTTGATTGATTTTGGCGACGGCACCCATAATTTCCATTTGGGAAATGCCACTGATGATGACAGCAATGGCTATCGAACCGGTTTCCGCGGGCGTATCGCCAATAGCGGAACACTGAACATTATAACGGGCGGGCAGACGGCGGTCGATGGTGAAACCGTATTACTCCATTTCGACGGGCAAGAAGGTGTTGATCTAAACCAAGATGGGGATGATCAAGACGCCAATGAAGAATTGGATTTATCGGTCAATGATCTTCAACTTGCCGAAAACGCCGAATTGCGTTTTTCAATAG
>JAKMCZ010000110.1 GCA_022428185.1 Alphaproteobacteria bacterium
GGACAAACAAATTCTGTTCGGCGATTTGCATGTGCATACGACTTTCTCAACCGATGCGTTTTTGTGGTCGCTGCCGATTTATGGCGGTGAGGGTGCGCACCCGCTGGCCGATGCATGCGATTATGCGCGCCATTGCTCGGCGCTCGATTTCTGGTCGATTACCGACCATGCCGAGGCCGCCAGCCCCAAACGTTGGGAGCAAACAAAGCAGAGTATCCGCGCCTGTAATGCTGTTTCGAACAATGGCGACAACCCCGACAACCCCGACATGGTCAGTTTTGTTGGCTTTGAATGGACGCAGGTCGGGCAGACGCCGGATGAGCATTTCGGGCATAAGAACGTCATCTTTAAAGGTCTTGACGATAGTGAATTGGCTAAACGGCCGATTGCATCGGGCGGGGTTACGGTTCAGACACTCAGAACAAATGGCAAGAATCTGATACCGCTGCCACTGGCTTTAGGCGACATTAAAGGCCGCCAGAATGTTTATGATATTCGCGGCTTTTTGCAGGAAGCGGCAGATGTTGATTTATGCGATCCGAATGTGCCGATTGCTGAGCTACCGGCGCAATGTTTTGAGATTGCTGAGACGCCCGGCGCGCTGGTTGACAGTTTGGAGGCGCAAAATCTCGACCCATTGATTATTCCGCATGGCTCGACATGGGGTTTTTACACGCCGACGACGGTGACTTACGACAAGCATTTGAAGGCTGAAAATCGCCCTGAGAAAATGGAGCTTGTTGAGATTATGTCGGGGCACGGTAATTCTGAAGAATATCGCAGCTTCCGAGCGGCGGTGAATGTAGCCCCTGACGCGCTGACCGCAGATTGTCCTGCGCCGACACCGAGTTATCTTCCGGTTTGTTGGCGTGCCGGCGAAATCATTAAGGAGCGCTGCCTCGCTGATGGCGAAAGCAATGCAGAATGTGAGGCACGCGCCGAGCGCACGCGCAATACCGCCGCTGTTTTCAGTGTGGCGGCGCATTTATCGGTTCCCGGCACGGAGATAGAAGAATGGCTCGATGCAGGGCAATGCCGCGATTGTTTTCTGCCAAGTTTCGGCTATCGACCGGGCAATAGCGTTCAATATGCGCTAGCCATTCGTAATTTTGACGACCCGCAAAATCCGGCGCGATTTAACTGGGGCATCATCGCCTCCAGTGATAATCACCGCGCGCGACCGGGCACCGGCTACAAAGAAGTCGACCGTTTGCGCACGACCGAAGCTGTAAAAGTTAAGGAAGGGTGGCGCGAGCGGATTTATCCAAAAGATGCAAAAAGCAGTGAGCCGCTTGAGCTTGACCGCGATGAGTTGATGGAGCGCGGCTTTGGCGCAACCGAGCAAGAACGCCAGGCGAGCTTCTGGACGACCGGCGGACTGGCGGCTGTGCATGCTGAAGGACGCTCGCGTGAAGAAATTTTTGATGCGATAAAGCGGCGCGAAACCTATGGCACGAGCGGCGCGCGCATTTTGCTGTGGTTTAACACCAAAGACGGTGTGCCGATGGGCGGCACCACCAAACGCGCCTCTGCGCCGATGTTTGAGGTGAAAGCAGTCGGCGCGCATAAGCAAAAGCCGGGCTGCGCCGATGAGACGGTCGATGCGCTGGGCGCAGACCGAATTCAAAAACTATGCGCCAATGAATGTTTCAACCCGTCAAATGAGCGAATGAAAATTACCCGCTTTGAGGTGGTGCGTATCCGCCCGCAAATCACCGAAGGTGAGAATGTCGATAAGCTGATTGAAGACCCGTGGAAGGTGATTGCCTGCAATGATAATGGCAATGGCTGTCGGGCGACATTCTCTGACCCTGAATTTGCCGATAGCAAGCGCATGGCGACTTATTATGTCCGCGCCATTCAAGAGCCGTCGAAGAAAATCAACGCCGATAATCTACGCTGCACTTATGATGATGACGGAAATTGCATCGAGGTGAATATTTGCTATGGCGATGAACGCACGGCGCGCGACGATAATTGCCTCGGCGATGTAGAAGAACGCGCTTGGTCGTCCCCGATTTATGTCGAGCACATGCGCGGTAAATAGGCTCTAGCTCGGATGCGGGCTACACAATCTCAAGTGTGAATGTGCCGGTGTCGGCTTCCGGCTCGTCAACCAAATCACCGGTAATCGTTAGCCAGCTATAGGATTTGATATTGAAATCCATATCGCGCGATACGTCTTCGAGGCGCGCAGTGGCTTGTCCTTCATTAACAGTTAAGAGCAGGTCGGTTGTGCCATCGTCATTATCGATAAATTGTGTGTTGAGGCTGTATCGGAATAGGCTACTGCTGCCATAAAAATCCAACTCCTCACCGCTTTCATATTCGGTAATAACGTCTTTTCCAAAG
>JAKMCZ010000119.1 GCA_022428185.1 Alphaproteobacteria bacterium
CGATCCGGTAAACACTGCGCCGCATAGTTGGACGGTCAAGCCGGGCGCCATCATGGTGGACGGCAAGGTGAAAGCCATTCAAGTCGCCAATTTCTTCGGCGATGTCGATGCATTTGACCCAAGCAAAAGAGGCTTCAGCGACAGCGTTGACAAGCTTTATTCCGAAAACGCGGAACAAGGGAATCGCTTCCCTGCCCGCGCCAAATTCCGTGATATTCCGTTGGAAGGGCAACTGGCATTTGACGTTGACCCTGAAACACTGCCGCCGGGATTGACATTTGACGGCCAGAAAATATCCGGCCGCCCGCAAGTCGGCGGTGAGTTCCCTATTCGCATGATTGCGACAGACGGGCGTGGGGAAACGGCGGAGGCAATCTACACATTGTTTGTCGGCATGCCGGTGACCGAACCTGTTATCGAGACACCGACCACTGAGCCGAAACCGCGCGAAGAGATTAAGCCGGAGGAAAAAACCCCTGACTTAGCCGACCATGATTTGCCGAAAGTTCTGAAGGTCAATCCGAAAAGGGATGCGACCATTCCATTGCGTGAGCAAATTAGGCCCGAACCGGTCATTGATGAAAGCGCCGGTGCCGATGTTGGCAATGCTGCCGGTCTTGCCGATGACAATTGGATGAACACGACGGTCAGCTCTGAACAAGACGTCTCAGGCAATATCCGCGTTATTGATTTGAAAGTCGAAGGGAAAGACATCGCCGTTCAAATTACCGATCAAGCGGTTGACCAAGCTGAGACCTTTAAGGGTGAGATGGCCGATGGGTCGAAATTGCCGGATTGGGTCAAAGTTGACCCGAGCACCGGCCTGACAACTGCAGAACCGCCGCAAGGGGCTGCGTCGATTGAAATGCGCGTCATCGCCGAGGATAGCTCGGGCAATGAGCGGGCCATTGATTTGGTGCTCAACCCCGAAGCCTTGCGTGAGCAGACGCAAGAGAGCGAGAAAACACCACGCGAAGAGCGCCGTGAAGCGCGCCAAGAACGGCGCGAGGCCCGCATTGAGGCGCGCGAGGAACGCCGCGCTGAACGCGCTGAGAACCGCGCCATTAGAGAAATCACCCGCGCCACTAGCGAGGTCAGTGTGCTGTCCGATGGCCGTGTGCAATTCGCTGAGGGTCTGACCGCTGCCGGCGAAGGGGCCATGCAACTGATGCGTATGGTAGCAGCGCCGGAAGCAGTGACCATTGAAATTACCGATGAAGCGCGGGTTGAAACGACGCGCTATGAAATCCGCCAGCAAGACGGCACGGCCGCGCCTGATTGGGTGCAGGTCAATGCCGCCACCGGCGAATTGATTATCGAAGCTGAGCAAAATACCGGCACGTTGCAACTGACACTGGTTGCGGTTGACGGCAGCGAACAACGCAGCATCGATCTTGAGGTCAATCTCGACCAAATGCGCGAGGATGAGGACGAGCAAATCGAAGAAGTGCTGGAAGGTGCGGAAGAGATTGAAGACGAAGAGGCAACCTCACCAGATGAACAAGAACTTGGCCAATTCCTGCCACTCGATGTGCAAATCGATGCCGCACTGGCCGAAAATAATTACGGACAAGTCTTGCAAACAGCCATGCAGTCGCGCGTATAATAACTCAATGAGTAAAATTCGGTTGCGTCTGTTTGGTATTGTTTTGGCATTTATCTGTGCCCCCCCCGCCTATGCAGAAGACTTCTCGGCGCGTGGCTTGGTGAAGGCAAAATCGCATGCCGTTCTGGCCAGTGAAATCGGTGCAGTTGTCAGCAAGACGCCCTTTCGCAGCGGTGACACTTTCAAAAAAGGCGACACGCTTATCGGCTTTGATTGCCGCTTGCTGAAAAGCCAGAAAGATAAGGTTGATGCGCAAACCAAAGCCTCAAAAGCGCAATTGGCCAATGCCCGCGACCTTGAGAAAATGCGTTCCATCGGCGCGCTGGATGTCACCCTCGCCAAAGCGGAATATGACAAGGCGCGCGCTGAATTAAAAATCGCTAGTCTAAATGTCGAGCGCTGCACGGTGAAAGCGCCGTTTGACGGCACGGTGGTTCAGCTTTTGGTCAATGCCTTTGAAAGCGTTGATTTGCGCCGCAATCTTATCGAAATCGTTTCATCATCGGCCCTTGAGGTGGAAATCATCGCACCGGCCGATTGGCTGAAGCGGGTTTCCAGCGGCCAAACGGCGCGCATGGATATTGATGAATTGGGCATTTCAAGTGACGTGAAAATCATCGCCATGGGTGGCGCGGTTGACCCGGTCAGCCAAACCGTTCTCATTCGCGCCGACTTTACCGATTTGCCAAAGGATATTCTGCCCGGCATGAGCGGCGTGGTGCGGCCATGATTGACGATAAGGCCGCCGATTTAGGAAAGCTGCTGTCGCTTGAGGAAGAAGTGCGACAAGCCGAGAACCTGGCCGCCCTGACCCCGCTTATCTGCAATCGCAGCCGCGATATTGTCGATTATACGCAAGCTGCACTGGCCGTGACCGGCGCCAGCGGGCAAATCCGCGTCACCGGTTTTTCCGATATTGCCATTCTCGATCGCACCGCCCCGCTGGTCGCTTGGTTGGAAGGCCAGCTCAAGAAAATCAGTGCCAACACAGACATTTTGCAGCCGACAGCGGAAGACCATAAAGCTGTGGCCGATTTGATACCCGAAAATATCTTGATAATTCCCCTGCGCGCGGCCAGTAACGGGCTGTTTGGCGCTTTTATCGTCACCCGCACGCTCGCGTTTTCTGATGGCGATAAATCGGTTTTGAGCCACCTTGCCTCGGTTTATGGCCACGCGCTGGCGACGCACAGCGACACACCGCTTTGGCTGCGCGTGCGCGCGCGCCTATCGGGGCGGCGCAAATGGGCCATTGCCGCCGCCACGCTTTTGACTGCTTTAATCCCGATGCGATTGACCGCCGTAGCACCGGCACAAATTACGCCTACCGAACCGTTTATCGTCGCCGCGCCGATGCAGGGCGTGGTCGATCGCATATTGGTCAAGCCGAATGAAAAGGTCAGCAGCGGCACGCCTTTGCTGCAATTGATCGATGTCGAGCTAAAGAGCCGGCTCGCGGTGGCGCAACGCGCCTTTCGGATTGCTGAGGCGGAATTATTACGCGGGCGACAGCTTGCTTTTTCCAATGCCGATGACAAAGCACAATTGGCCGAACTGACCGCGCAAGTCGAACTGCGCCGTGCCGAGATGGATTTCGCGCAAGACCAACTGGCGCGCGCCACCGTCACGGCGCCGAATGGCGGATTGATCATCCTTGACGACCCGCGCAAATGGCAAGGCCGCCCAGTTGTTGCCGGCGAGCAAATTATGAAACTGGCGCAACCGCAATTAGTCGAGGTTGAAGTATTGGTGCCGGTAACCGACGCGGTTACGCTCTCGGAAGGCAACCGCGTTGATATTTTCCTCGATATTAACCCGCTGAAACGCTATCGCGGCGCGGTCACCCGCGTGCCTTATCAATCCAGTGTCACCGAAGCGGGTGTGCTCGCTTATTCGGTGCGCGCCACATTGGTGGATGATAAAACCATGCCGCGCATTGGCTTACGCGGCTCGGCCCGCGTGCATGGCCCGCGCACCACATTGTTTTACTTCCTGTTCCGCCGCCCGATTACCGCCCTGCGCCAAATCATAGGGGTGTAAAGTGGATATTCCTCTGCTTCGTCAAGATTTGCGGCTGCTGCCCGGCGGCAAGGATGAGGCCGGTGAGAATGAGTGGCTGCTCTACGACCCGCTTCGTCATCAATATTTTGCCTTAAGCCGCACGGCTCTCTTGCTGCTGCGCTTTCTGCCGAAAATCACCTCGATCGATGAGTTAAGGGCTATGCTGTCGAATAATGATGCACAAGTTGACGACCATGAGATTGAGCAATTTCTGACTTTTGTGCGCGATAATTTTCTTGCTGTCGGCAGCGACCGCGCCCATGTCGAGAAAATTTCAGCGGCACAAAAGGCGCGCCAGAGAAATTGGTTCATGTGGCTTGTGCATAATTATCTGTTCATCAAAATTCCGCTGATACGCCCTGAGCGTTTTCTTGACGGCCTGCTGGCCCTCATGCGTCCGTTCGCCGGTAAAACTGTGCGCACCGCGGTTTACGGCCTCGGCGTTTACGGAGTTTTTTCGCTGTTTTGGCAGTGGGAAAGTTTCGTCACTACATTTGATTATTTCTTCAATCTGCAGGGGCTGATTTATTTTGGATTGGCCATGGTTGCGGTCAAAATCGCGCATGAATTGGGTCACGCCCTTGTCGCCAAACATCACGGTTTGCGCGTCAGCTCCATGGGCATCGCCCTATTGGTGCTGTTTCCCGTGCTCTACACCGACAATACCGATGCCTGGCGCTTGACCGATCAGCGTAAGAAATTGCAAATCGTTATGGCCGGTCTGATGGTCGAGCTCCACATCGCCCTACTCGCCCTGTTCAGTTGGGCCGTGCTGCAAGACGGCCCGGCACGTAGCGCCGCCTTCTTTCTCGCTACCACCAGCATTGTCGGCTCTTTATTGGTCAATCTCAGCCCGTTTATGCGCTTTGACGGCTATTATGCGCTGGCCGATTTCCTTGGCATGCAGAATTTGCAACCGCGCGCCTTTGAGCTGGCGCGCTGGCAATTGCGGCAATGGCTGTTCGGCTTGCCGGAAAACGCGCCGGAGCCGTTCGCCACGTCCAAACATTACTTCCTCGTTTTCTACAGCTTCGCCACCTGGATTTATCGCTTCTTCCTATTTCTCGGCATCGCCCTGCTGGTCTATTTCTTTGCCTTTAAGCTGCTTGGCATTTTTCTGTTCGCCGTTGAAATCGTCTGGTTTATCGGTCGGCCGGTTTATGCCGAGATAAGACGCTGGTGGGCGCGCCGCGCCATATTCTCCCTGAACCGCCAAACGCGCCGTAGCATGCTGGCATTACTCGCCTTTTTGGTTTTGGCCTTCGCGCCGTGGCGCACCTCCATCAGCGCACCGGCGCTTATTGAAAGCACGTTGAAAGCGCCCATCCATCTGCCCAACGCGGCGCAAGTCACCGCGCTGCATATTGCCAATGGGCAGTCGGTTGCAGAAGGTGACCGACTTTTGACTGCCATCAATCCGGCACTCGACCATCAGATTGAACTGGCCGAGCGCCGAACCCGCCTGTTACAACTTGAAGTCCGGCGCTATGCCGCATCGCCGGAAAATTTACGCGACAAGCTGGTCAGCGAGCAGCGATTGGCGGAAGCGCAATCGCGCCTTAACGGCCTTTTGCAACGGCGTAATGAATTGCAATTGCGCGCCCCATCATCGGGCATTGTCCAATTCACCCGTCACCTTGCGGTCGGACACTGGCTGGAGCCAGAGCAGGAATTATTTTTCATTTTCGAGCCGCGCCAGAGCCAGATTGTGTCTTTTGCCGATGAAGCGCAGATGCACCGCGTCAAAAATGGTGCTGAAGCCAAGTTTATTGCGCATGACGGTATTCATGGCGGTTTCGCAGCACGCCTCACCGGCATTGATGATAGTGCCATTGAGCAACTGGCCTATCCTGAATTGTCGTCGATTAATGGCGGAGCGATTGCCGTGCATGTGGAAGGCGCCGGCGACAAGACCGTCGATGCGCATTACAAGCTGCGGGCCGAATTGCTGAACCCGCCGACACAGGTCAGCGCCAATATTATCGGCACATTGCATATTGAAACAGCGCCCTATGCGCCAATGGCCAATTTATGGCGCGCTACCGGGGCCTTGCTGCTGCGCGAAAGCGGTTTTTAGAATTTACTGCCGCGTCACAAAGGCGTCGTTAATGCCTATTTTCTTCAGCGCATCGATAATCGGCTTCACATCTTGCTGCGAGAAGGCGGGAATAATAACGCGATAAAGTGGCGGGTTGCGGCGCTTGGTTTTGCGCACAAATGCCTGCATGCCGACGGTATTCTTGATTTTGGTGGCAAATTCCTGTGCACCAGCCCGCGAGCTCAGCGCCTTTGCTTGCACAAACCGTGAGGCTTGCCCTTGTGTCGATGCATTAGGTGCCTTCGGTGCCGGCGTGGGTGTACGTATCGGTTTCGGCGCAATAGTCGCCGCCTTGGCCGCCGGTGCCTTTTGCGCATCATCAAGTCGTAAAATGAAACTGTCCGTGGCGCGTGCTTGCGGCCCTTGGGCAACAACCCGCAAGCTCAACTGCATTTGCTGTTGCGGCGGCGCGCCGGATATTTTCCGTAAATTGCCCTCAAAAGACAGCCAATCGGGTAAGGCCGTGCCGTCTTGCATGCCAATGGAATATTGCACCGGCTGGCCGACATCAAACGTATTGGCGGCAAACACAAAGCCATTTGCGCCCAGCATCGGGTTTTGATCGGAAATCGGATTGATGACGCGGCGGTCGGCGCCGACAACGCTCTTATATTTCAGCCCCCAAGTTTGCAGGCTTTGAGTAATGGCATTGCTCAGGCCGGCAATGCTCATATCATTCAGATTGTTCGGCACAACATCGAGGCCGATTGAGGCGTAAACCGTGCCGAAGCTGTTTTGCAGTTCGGCAAAAGCAATATCGCGGCGCAGATTGGCAAGCAGCAGGCTGGCCTCTTGGCGTATCACTTCAAGCTCACCGAATTTAGCGACTTTCTGCGCGTCACGCGTCTGCTTGGTCAGACGCTTTGACACGTCGAGATATTCCTCGGCGACCATATAATCTTGCCGTGATTGAACGAAATTCATATTGGCGATATGAACTTGCGAAACCACCGCCATGGCCATGGCCAGTCTTTGCTCTTCCGCCAGATCGACAGCCGCTTTTGCCACTTTGCGATTGGCCGGGCCGGGGAAGGCGCGCATC
>JAKMCZ010000128.1 GCA_022428185.1 Alphaproteobacteria bacterium
TCAGTGCCCAGTGCCGTATCATGATAGGTCGGCAGGGTGATGAGGTGGTGGAAGATGCCCGCTTCGCGCGCGCCATCGGCTTGGAAGCTCTGCACCTGCTTGTCGGCTTCTGCTGCCAACTCGCTATCGTCAAATTTCGTATCCATCAGGCCTTGCGGGTCTGATGCCGGATCCGGGTAAGCCGATACGTCTTTACCGGCAGCCACCCAATCGGCATGCACCTGATTGCGGAAATTCAGCGTCCAATTAAAACTCGGCGAGTTGTTGTAAACCAGCTTGGCATTGGGAATCGCTTGGCGGATACGATTGACCATGCCGCCAATTTGGCCAACATGTGGCTTCTCGGTCTCAATCCACAACAGGTCAGCGCCGTTTTGCAACGCGGTGATGCAATCAAGCACACAGCGGTCTTCACCCGTGTCATCTTTGAAAGCATACAGACCATTGGGCAGACGCACCGGCTTAAAGGTTTTGCCGTTTTGCGTAACCACTTGGTCGCCTTGAGAAATGCCAGACAAATCCGTGATTTCGTCCAATTGCAGGAAGGCATTATATTGGTCAGCCAAATCGCCCGGCTTTTGCGAAACCGGAATTTTTTGCGTCAGACCGGCACCGAGGCTGTCGGTGCGCGCAACAATCACGCCATCATCAACCCCCAATTCGAGGAAGGCATAACGCACGGCGTTGATTTTCGACAAAAAGTCTTCATGCGGCACGGTCACTTTACCGTCTTGGTGACCGCACTGCTTGGCATCGGAAACCTGATTTTCAATTTGAATGCAGCAGGCACCGGCTTCAATCATTTGCTTGGCCAGCAAATAAGTCGCCTCTTCATTGCCGAAACCGGCATCAATGTCAGCGATAATCGGAACCACATGGGTTTCGTAATTGTCGATGGCTGCCAAAGCGGCGTCAACATCACCGCCGCTTTTGCGCGCCTCGTCGAGGTCAACAAACAAATGGCGCATTTCGCGCGCATCGGCTTGGCGCAAGAAAGTATAAATCTCTTCAATGAGACCCGATACGGCGGTCTTTTCATGCATTGACTGATCGGGCAACGGGCCAAAATCTGAGCGCAGCGCGGCGACCATCCAACCGGACAGATAAACATAAGATTTATCGGTGGTTTTGCGGTGACGCTTGACCGCCATCATCATTTGTTGGGCGGTGAAACCATGCCAGCAACCCAAAGATTGGGTGTATTTGCTGCTGTCAGCGTCATAATCGGCCATGTCTTTGCGCATAATCGCGGCCGTGTAACGGGCAATATCAAGTCCGGTTTTGAAGCGGTTTTGCAGCTCCATACGGGCGGCATATTCAGGGTTAATCGCGGCCCATGCTGAACCGGCGGTTTTGATTTGCTCGGCTTTTTGGGCAACAAGCTCGGTATATTTCGTCATCACAGAATCCCCTAAGGCGTTTCAGTTGCTTGCTCATACACAGATGACACAATGATGTCGAGTGAAAGTTAAGCTATTGAAATTATTAAAGTAAAAAAATTTACACAAATAGATGATTTTTTTGTTATATATGTAAACATTGTAAATATTAACTTGGTCTCTACGGCCTTAAATGCTTGATTCATAAGCCGGATTTAATGGGAGCAGCGCGTGGCAGAACGAGGCAAATTGGTCGAACGCAAGTTATTTGCCGGTGCGCGCGTGCGCCGTTTGCGTCGCGAGCAAAGGCTGACGCAAGCGGCAATGGCGCAAGCTTTAGGAATTTCGACCAGCTATCTCAATCTGATTGAGCGCGACCAGCGACCGGTTTCGGCACAAATTCTGCTGCAATTGGTCGAGGTTTTCGATATTGACCCGCGCGGCCTGGCCGGCGACGAGGAAGCGCGCGCGCAAACGCAATTGCACGAGGTGTTTTCCGACCCGATGTTTCGCGACACGGCATTATCGCGCGCTGAATTGAAGGATTTGGCAGCCGCCAGCCCGACCGCCGCCGATGCGGTGGCGCGGCTCTATCAATCGCTGTTGCAAAGCCGTGCTTCCAACGCGCTATTGGCCGAGCAATTAGCCGGCGGCGATGCTGTCGATAGCGGTGGTAATGCGCTGGCACTCGACGAAGTTCGCGATTTCATTGCCGCGCAGAATAATTATTTCGCCGCGCTTGATGAGGCGGCGGAGCGGTTGCATGAAGAGGCCGTGGCCGGGCATGACGAGCCTTATCTGGCATTGCGCGCGCGGCTTGATGAGCGCCATAAGGTCAAAACCCGCAT
>JAKMCZ010000130.1 GCA_022428185.1 Alphaproteobacteria bacterium
CCCAAAAATGCGGCGGTGTCCAGAAAAAGATAATGGCGAAATAAATCAGCGGGTCGAGCGAGATTGAATTGGGCGCTGCCGCCCAGCCACTGACCGGCGGCAAAGCCCCTGCCGCGCCGCCAATAACGATGTTTTGCGCTGTGCGGCGTTTCAAAAACATCGTGTAAATAACAGCGTAGAAAAATATCGTGAAGGCCAGCAGCGCCGCGCTTAGATAATTTATCATCACCGCCATTGAGAGAACCGAAAGACCCGAAACCCAAAGGCCGAACGTCAAAGCGGCCTCAGGCGTGACACGACCCGCCGGAACCGGACGAGTTTTCGTGCGATCCATCACTGCATCAATATCAGCGTCATACCACATATTGAGCGCGGCTGAGGCACCGGCACCAACGGCAATCAGCAAAATCGCCGCCACCGCCATAACCGGATGCACACTGACCGGCGCCATAACCAAACCGACCAGCGCGGTGAACACCACCAACGACATAACGCGCGGTTTCATGAGAGCAATATAATCGGCAGTCGAGCCGACATCGACAGATGCCGGCTCCTGCAATTTCAACAATGTCTCTTTATGATTTTGAGACATGCAACCTACCTATTTCACTTTCGGCAGTTCAGAGAACTGGTGGAAAGGCGGCGGCGAGGACAAGGTCCATTCCAGCGTCGTTGCGCCTTCGCCCCATTGATTGGCTCCGGCAGGCTGCTTACGTGCCAGCGCATGAAACACGCCAAACAAGAAGATAAGCACACCAAACGCGGCTATATAGGAACCGATAGATGACCAGTAATTCCAACCGGCATAGGCATCAGGATAATCGGCGTAACGGCGCGGCATGCCCGCCATGCCGAGGAAATGCTGCGGGAAGAAAATCAGGTTCACACCGATAAAGGTGACCCAGAAATGCAGCTTGCCGATAAACTCGGAATAGGTGTAACCGAACATTTTGCCGAACCAGTAATACCAACCGGCAAAAATCGCGAACACCGCACCCAGCGACAACACATAATGGAAGTGGGCGACGACGAAATAGGTATCGTGATAAGCGCGGTCAACACCGGCATTGGCGAGCATTACGCCGGTTACGCCACCCAGTGTAAACAAGAAGATGAAGCCCAACGCCCAAAGCATTGGCGTTTTGAACTCAATCGAACCGCCCCACATGGTCGCAATCCACGAGAAGATTTTAACCCCTGTCGGAACGGCGATTACCATTGTCGCGGCAACGAAATAGGCTTGCGTGTCAACGCTCAGACCTGCCGTATACATATGGTGCGCCCAAACGACAAAGCCGACGCCGCCAATGGCGACCATTGCATAAGCCATGCCCAAATAACCAAAGACCGGTTTTTTGGAGAACGTCGAGACGATTTGGCTGACCATGCCGAAGCCCGGCAAGATAAGAATGTAAACTTCCGGATGGGCGAAGAACCAGAACAAATGCTGATACAAAATCGGGTCGCCGCCACCGGCCGGGTCAAAGAAGGTTGTGCCGAAATTACGGTCGGTCAGCAGCATGGTAATCGCACCGGCAAAGACGGGCAGCGACAACAGCAGCAAAAACACGGTGACCAAAATCGACCAGACGAAAAGCGGCATTTTGTGCAGGGTCATACCCGGCGCGCGCATATTGAAAATCGGCGTGATGAAGTTAATCGAACCCAAAATCGATGAGATACCGGCTACGTGCAGTGATAAAATCGCATAATCCATCGCCGGTCCGGGCTGACCGCTGGTCGATAGCGGCGGATAAATTGTCCAGCCACCGCCGACACCATCATTACCCGGAGGGCCTTCGGCAAAAATCGACATGACCAGCAAAATGAAAGAAGCGGGCAGCAGCCAGAAAGAAATATTGTTCATGCGCGGAAACGCCATATCAGGCGCGCCAATCATCAGCGGGACAAACCAATTGCCGAAACCGCCAATCATAGCCGGCATGACCATAAAGAAAATCATGATGAGGCCGTGACCGGTCACCAGCACATTATAAAGGTGATAATCGCCGCCAAGAATACCGTCACCCGGTGCTTGCAATTCCATACGCATAACGACCGACATCAGGCCGCCAAGCACACCTGCGAAAATCGCGAAGATGAGATACATGGTGCCAATATCTTTGTGATTGGTCGAGTAAACGAAGCGACGCCATCCGGTCGGATGGTCTTCATGTTCGTGAGCGGCTGCTTGTTCGGTTGCCATCAGACAATCTCCCTTTTACTGACGCGCTGCGTCTTGCACTTCAGCCGAAGCCACCATGGCGTCAGCACTGTCAATTTCAGCATATTCGATTTGCGCCTCTTCCACCCATTCGGCGAATTCGACTTTTGATACGACTTTGATGCGTATCGGCATAAAGGCATGGCGAATGCCGCAAAGTTCGGAGCATTGACCATAAAACGTGCCGGTTTTTTCGGCTTTGAACCAAGTTTCGTTCAACCGACCGGGCACCGCATCCATTTTCAAGCCGAACGCCGGCATGGCAAACGCATGCAGCACATCAGCGGCGGTTACGATAACGCGCACCGTCGTATCGACCGGAACAACCATTGCCGTGTCGGTCGCCAAGAGGCGCGGTTGGTCGCCGCGCTCATCATCGGTGAGCATCAACGAATCAAAAGCAAAATCTCCATGGTCGGGATATTCATAACCCCAATACCACTGATAGCCGACGGCTTTCACCGTCATATCGGCTTCGGGAATATCGCGTTGGAAATAAAGCAGGCGGAAAGATGGAATGGCGATTACCACCAAAATAACGATTGGCACCACGGTCCAGACCACTTCAACCAAAGTGTTGTGGGTTGTGGTGCTGGGTGTCGGATTGGCGCGGGCGCGGAAACGCACCATGACGTAAAGCATCAGACCCAGCACAAACAGGGTGATGATGGTCATCAAAATCAACAGGAAATCGTTGAAATCGGTAATCATGGTCATGTTTTGCGTGGCTGCTTCTTGAAAGCCTAACTGCCAGTCAGCCGGTTGCGACGCCGATGCCGAACCCATACCCACCATTGCAAGAGCCGCCAGCGCGACAGTTGAATTGCTGATTTTTTTGAAAAGACCCATATGCTGTCCCCACTTGTGTCTTTAGCGCCCTGTCAAAGACGGTATCGGTTTCAAGGGCGAGACTCAGCACGCCCGTTTCATGCCTTCATATAACCAATTACAAAACAAAAGAACACTGCTCGAAGCATCTGTGCGACTTTATGACCATTGCGGTCAATCTTGTCTCACAAGGCTTGCCTCAAGACCCATCTGACGACATATTGAACTTAGCAGAAAAGGAGCGTGCCGTGAGCATCAATCCCCAAAATTTGTTTTTTAGCCAAACCGGTTTGGCACTGGACGAGACGCATAAGTTTACCGAGCAAGCGCTGAACGGCGCTGATGATGGTGAACTATTCCTCGAATATACCCTGTCAGAAGCTTTCTCATTCGATGATAATCGTCTGAAAGCAGCCAGTTTCGACACGACGCATGGCTTTGGCCTGCGCGCCGTTAATGGTGAGGCAGTCGGCTTTGCCCACGCAACCGATTTGTCGATGGACGCGCTGCAACGCGCCGCCGCCAGCCTGTCACCGGTTTTGTCAGGTCATTCAGGCCAATGGGCTGTCGGGCCAACACAAGCAGGCAATGCGCTTTATATGGATGCCAACCCGCTCGATGGCGCTGAATTTACCGATAAGGTGAAACTGCTGGAAGAAATAAACGCCTATGCGCGCGCCAAAGATAATCGTGTGCGTCAAGTCTCGGTCTCTTTGGCCGGTGAGTGGCAAGCGGTGAGCATTATCCGCCCCGACAGCGCGCCGCTATTTGATGTGCGCCCGCTTGTGCGGCTTGATGTGTCGGTAGTCGTCGGTGAAGGCGACCGCCAAGAAACCGGTCATTCAGGACGCGGTGGGCGCGCCAATTATGCGCAATGGCTGGCACCTGAAAACTGGCAACAGCAAGTGCATAATGCGCTCAAACAGGCGGTGACAAATCTCGATTCCATTCCCGCTCCGGCCGGTGAAATGGACGTGGTGCTGGGGCCGGGTTGGCCCGGCATTTTGCTGCATGAAGCGGTCGGTCATGGTCTGGAAGGCGATTTCAACCGCAAAAAAACCTCGGCTTTTTCCGACCGAATTGGTGAGCGTGTCGCATCACCCGGCGTGACAGTGATTGATGACGGGACAATTCCTGACCGTCGCGGTTCTTTGACCATTGATGATGAGGGCA
>JAKMCZ010000135.1 GCA_022428185.1 Alphaproteobacteria bacterium
GGGTCAGCACGCGGCGGTAATTATTATAGGCGACGAATTTTTCGCTGCGCTGGCGCATCGTCCAGTCAAACCGGTCAGGCGCGCCGTTAAAGCCGCCGAAACTGTCTGAGGTGGTGATGCCGTCACTATTGGTGCCCGGATTGTCATAGGCGATGGTGGGTGCGCGACGCACCCGCCTTGTGCCAGGGCTATAGGTCCAAGCGCGACGCGCCTCGATGGCCATATTCAGGGTTTCTTGCACCAGCACCACATAACCGGCTGAACGGGCCGGCGCTTTGGTTTGCAGCAGATAGAGAATAGAAATATTTTCCAAATCCTCAGCATTGCGTTTTTGCGGGTCAGACCAGCGCAATATCGCGTCATCATGCACGGTGATTTTATAATAGTCGCCGCTCTGATTTACCGGAATGGCGGTGAATTGGCGTTGCAGCTTATACCCGCGATAGCGCAGCGTGTGGTTCCAAACCAGCTCCAGCCCATTATTGGGAATCGGAACGGGCGAGGCCATAATCGCTTTGGAGACACCCTTGCCTGCGGCCACCACTTCACCAATTTCAGCATTACTCTTGGCCGCCTTATAGACGTGCTGCGGCAGAGCGCATGAGCGGCGCGTCGGATAAACATCCAAAAAATAACTGTCATGACGCTCCAACAGGGCCTTTTGGCCGCGAGTTATAAACGCATCATATTGGTCGGCGTTTTTGCCGGTGACACGCAAGAGCGGTTTATCGGCACCAAACGGGTCAGGTAGATGTTTGCCTTTTTCATAGCCAATACCCTCGGGCGGGCTGGTCAAGCCACCGGTCCAAGCCGGAATCGAGCCATCGGCATTGCCGCCTCGCTCTGAGCCCAGCGGGGTCAAATCTCTGTCCAGACGGTCAATTTGCTCGGGTGGTACTTTTGCCAGTGCTGCGCCCAAAAACGCTTGGGCCGCGCCGAAAGCGACCAACACCAAAGCGACATTAAAACGTTTAGAAAATGACATGCATTGTCTCCCAATAACTTTGGCAATAGAAAGCCATAAAGTGCCCGCTTAGGCAATATGTAATGCGTCTGAGGACGCTTAGGTTAAACAGCATTGGGGCACATAAAAAAAGGGCGAGTCCGAAGACCCGCCCTTAAATTGGTCACCCTTTAGATTAACGGCCGAGACGGCGGACGTTAGCAGGAGTGTAATAGTCAGGCGTCAGACGCTCCAGACCGGTCACGGCATTTGCCGGACGACCTGATTTCAATTGCAGTGCAATGTAACGTCCGGCCAGCAGGTCATACACCCACTCACCGCCTGTGGTCCAGCAGGTATTGGCTTCCGGACGATAATCCGGGGCCTGACCGATTTCCTGGACACGCCACAGCTCCCCGCGCCCATCATACATTTCACCAGCTGTCATTTGACCGCTATCTTCATCCATGCGCAGCACGCGCTTGGCATAAATGTGACGGGCTGAGCCTTTCAGATTGCCTTCGACAACCCATTGGCGACGCATTTCATAACGCACCGGGTCTTGATTGGCATGGCTCGGCTTGATCAAATCTTTAGCCGGGGTCAAATTGACCTGATAGTTGTTTTGAATGGAAAGCTTTTCTTCCTTGCCAACAACTGTCCACTCGTAGCGGTCAGGCGCGCCATTGTAACCATCATACTGGTCCGATGTGCCCAGGCCGTCACCATTAGTGAGCGGATTGTCATAGGCAATATTCGGAGCACGACGGACACGACGTGTACCCGGGCTATAAGTCCAAGCCTTACGGCCTTCTTTCTGCATGTTCAGCGTTTCGTGCACCAACACAACATTACCGGCACGACGTGCAGGCGCTGAGGTGTAAGCAACGAAGTAAATCGAAATATTGTCCAAATCTTCCGCGCGCTGATTTTGCGCATTGGAATACGGGAACACCACTTCGTCACGCGTAAAGGTCAGGACATAATCGCCACCGACCGTCGGAGCCGCAAAGTTAAAGTCGCGTGCAACCCGCTCACCACGATAACGCAGTGTGTGGTTCCAAACGATTTCAAGCGCACTGTTCGGGATCGGGAACGGTGAGGACATAATGGCCTCAGAAATACCGTTACCGCCATCGACCAGCTTGCCGACACCGGCATTACGCTTGGCGCCTTTATAGACATAGTCCGGATAGACGCAGCTACGACGCGACTGATAAACATTCAGCTTATAAGTGTCCGGATAAGTCGCCAGCATGGCTTTTTGTCCGACCGTCAACTGACTGTCATATTGTGCCGCATTAGATGCGGTCACCGTGTAACGCGGCTTATCACC
This sequence comes from Alphaproteobacteria bacterium, assembly GCA_022428185.1. Lineage (GTDB taxonomy): Bacteria > Pseudomonadota > Alphaproteobacteria > RS24 > RS24 > UBA8337. The sequence goes on from JAKMCZ010000135.1 coordinate 2,280, forward strand.
GGCAAACGGGTTTGGCAGCGCACCGCCATCCCAGCCTGATAACAGGCTTGAGCCGTCAATTCCGCGACCGGTCCAAGCAGAAACGCCTGATTTGGAACCGGCTTTCTCAGCACCGGTCGGTGTCAAGTCAGCGCCAAGACGGGCTGCCTGATTGGCCGGTACTTCAGCAT
>JAKMCZ010000137.1 GCA_022428185.1 Alphaproteobacteria bacterium
TTTTGCTCGACCAGCAAAATGGTCATTTTCTGCTCTTCATTGAGGCGTTTGATAATTTCAAAAATCTCGCCGACAAGTTTTGGCGAAAGGCCGAGCGACGGCTCATCGAGTAGCATCATGCGCGGGCGCATCATCAGGGCGCGGCCAATGGCTAACATTTGCTGTTGCCCGCCCGATAGGTAAGCGGCTTCGTTTTTCGCGCGCTCGCGCAAAATCGGAAAATAATCAAACACCGTCTCAAGGTCTTGCTCCACCCCGTCGCGGTCGGAACGTTTAAACGCCCCCATTTCGAGGTTTTCTTGCACCGACAAAAACGGAAACACTTCGCGCCCTTCGGGCACATGACCGATGCCCTTATTGGCGACGCGGTCCGGCTCCATGCCGGCAATGTCTTCACCGTGGAAGCTGATACTGCCCTTTTGCGGCTCCATCGCACCCGAAATGGTTTTCAAAACCGTGGTCTTACCGGCTCCATTGGAACCGAGAACGGCAACGATTTTACCTTCTTCGACGTCAAGACTGACGCCGCGAATAGCCATAATCGGCCCGTAAAATGTCTCCAAATTGCGAACTTGTAGAACTTGATTACTCATGCCGCACCCCCAAGATAGGCAGCAACCACATCGGGGTGGTTTTGCACTTCCTGCGATTTACCCTCAGCAATCACGCGGCCATTATTGAGCGCCAACACACGGTCAGAAACTTCATTAACCAAGCTCATATCATGCTCAATCATCAGCACCGAAATATCGAGATCGTTTTTAATATCATCAATCCAGAAACCCATTTCTTCGGTCTCTTCAGGGTTGAGGCCGGAAGCAGGCTCGTCGAGCAGCAATAATTCAGGCTCGACGCACAGCGCACGACCAAGCTCAATCTTCTTGCGAACCCCATAGGGCAAATTGGCGATGCGCTCGTCGCGATAATGCGCCAGCTCAAGAAAATCAATCACGTCTTCCACTTTGCGGCGATGCTCCAATTCGGCACGGCGCACGCCCGGGTCAAAAAGCAATTGCCGAAGCACCGGCACATGATTGTGAATCTCACGACCAATAAGCAGGTTTTGTAGCACTGTTGAATGTTCAAACAATTCGATATTTTGAAATGTGCGCGCAATGCCGATACGCGCAATCGCATCAGCGCGCGCTTTGGTAATGTCATCGCCTTTGAAGCGGATATGACCTTCATTCGGCGCATAAAACGATGAAATCATATTGAAGATGGTCGATTTGCCTGCGCCATTCGGCCCAACAATGGTGAACACTTCGCCCTTATTCATCTTAAAGCTAACCGCGTCGACGGCCTTCACACCGCCAAAACTCAAACTCAAATTTTCAATTTCAAAGAAGCTCATCGCATACGCTCCGTCTTCAAATAGCTGCGCTGACGCTTAAACGTGTTGCGGCGATAAAACGGAAAACTTTCAAGGAAGGTGCGGAATTTGATCCAGCGCCCATACACACCTTCGGGTTCGAAGATGATGAACAAGACGAGAATGAGACCAAACAACCCCGGCTCCAGCCCCGGCTGATTGCCGATGGCAGCAGGCAGCCAATCCTTCAATATCGAAATCGAGGCTTCCAAAAAGCCGATGAGAATAGCACCGAAAATTGCGCCATGCACCGTGCCGAGACCACCGACCACAATCATCAGCAAAAGCTGGATTGACAAAATAATGCCGAAAATCTCTGGCGATAGGAATTGAATGAAATGCGCGAACAGACCGCCCGCCAGACCGGTCAGTGCCGCCGAAATCATGAACGCCAGCACTTTGGTGCGCGCCACGCGAATACCAAGACTCTCGGCAGAAATTTCGCTATCGCGCACCGCCAACATGGAGCGCCCGAGCGGCGAACGCAAAACGTTAAGCACCAGCACAATCGAAATGATGAGCAGCACCAGAACGATGTAATAATATTCCCACGCCTCGAAAATCTCGTAACCGAAGACAACCGGCGGGTCGACAACCATGCCCCGATTGCCGCCGGTCACGCTTTCCCAATGAATAACCATATCCTCGACCACAATCGCGAAAGCCAGCGACGCGATGGTCAGGTAAAGGCCGGTCATACGGCTGGCGGGAACGGCAATCAGCAAGCCGACAATGCCCGATATCAGCGCCGCCATTGGCAGCGAGAGGAAAAACGGCACGCCATTGGATAGTAAATAGGTCTGCGCGTAAGCCCCGATTGCCATAAAAGCGGCATGGCCCAGCGAAACCTGTCCGGTAAATCCGGTCACCACCATCAGGCCAAGACCGGCGAGCGCGAATATCAAAACCCGCGTCAGTTCGTTAATCCAGTAAGTATCGAGAACAAACGGCGCGACCAGCACGGCAGCGAAAAGTAGCGAATACCAAAACAGATAGCCACTATGCTTCGCGATGCGGATATCTTGATTATAGTCGGTTTTGAACAGAACGCGCATCGACCTAAACCTTCTTCTGATAAATCGTTGCGAACAGACCTTCGGGACGCAGCATCAAGACGGCGAACATAATCAGATAACCGATAATGTTTTTAACCTCAGGCAAATAGGCGGCGGCAAAAGGTTCGGCAACGCCGATAATCAAACCGCCAATCAGCGCACCCGGGAGCGAGCCGAAGCCGCCAATAACGGCAGCGGCAAATGCCTTAATACCCAAAAATCCGTTGAGCGGGCCGATAAGGGTAATCGGTGCCAGCAGCACACCCGCCACACAGCTAATCGCTGCGGCCAAACCCCAAACGCCCGAATAGACCAGCTTCACCGGAATACCGACATAAAAAGCCGCCAATTGATTTTGCGAGGCGGCCTGCATGGCAATGCCCCAGCGACTGTAGCGCAGAAACAGAAACAGCAGCGCGACCAAAACCGCCGTGCCGCCCATAATGGCGAGGCGGTCATGCCCGATAACGATACCGCCGAAATTAAGCGTGTCGGCGAAAGGCGTATCGAGGCTGAAAGGGCCCTGCCCCCAAATCATGCCTGCCGCAGCACGGAAAATGAAACCAAGACTGATGGTCAAAATAACGATTGAGAATTGCGGTTGCCCGATAATGCGGCGGACGACAATCGCGTCGACCAAAAATCCAAACACGGCCATCACCACCATAGCCAGCAACAGGCCGAGCCAGAAATTAAAACCCCAAGTGACAATGATTGTGAAAGCAACAAATGAGCCAATCATCATAATATCGCCTTGCGCGAAATTGACCATTTCGGTGGCTTTGTAAATCATAACAAAGCCCATCGCGATGAGACCATACACACAGCCCTGCGATAAGCCGATAATCAGCAGCTGAAAAAACTCTGCCATAAATTTTCCTATTTCCCCCAACCGCAAAAGCGGGCTCAGCCGAGCGACCGACGAGACAATAACAGTAAAACCAGCAAAATTTGAAGTGGCAATTGCGATTTTCGTGAGAAAAACTGAAAATTTTTCTATGCGCTTATGGTAGCCAATTGCGGTGTCGGCTTGGCGACGTCAAGCGCATCGATAAAATCGCTATAAATGGTCGTCGAACCGGCAAACACATTCAGTCTGTCACAAACATCTTCGACCGAATCCTCAAGAATTTTTGCCAGCATATCGCTCGCGCGAACAAACACCCTATTGCCCTCTCGTTTTCTTTGAAAATAACCCGCTTCAAACATCATTTTCACAAACTGACGAAGGCTTTCATGGTCGATTGGGAAGTTGTTTTTTATCCGTTTCAATTCGACATAGGCGGTTTCAGACTGCTCGAGGACGTAAAACACAATGCCCCGTCTAACCGGCGCGCGGAACATAAAGGCGTGAAGGTTTTTGGCGCGCGCATAAATATCGAAGGCCTGCGTAATTACAAAGACCTCACGCAGAGTCGTGGTGAAAGACGCCAGCCTGTCACGATGCAAGTCGAGCCATTGATTGCCAACCGTTGAAATGAGATTCAAATATTTGTCGCACGGTATAATTTCATAATTTGGACGCCCGGCGCTGCTTAAAAAACCCTCCTTTTCTGCGCGGCGCAGCATGATGCGCAAGCTTTCGGAGCTACAGCCGACAAGTTCGGTCAAATCGCGTGGTTTGGTTTTCCGCTGCTCGAAATGCGTAAGTAAGATGTGGCTGAAAATCAATTCTTGATTGCCGGGCCGCTTGTCAAATTCCAGTCCTTCTGAAATTTGGTCAAAGGCCAAAACTTTCTTCATCGTTTCAAAATTGATACTCAACACAACCTCTCTACCAAAAATGAAACCCCATCAGGAATTATTATGCAAGTGCAAACTCCAGTTTTTTTGGGGTTGAGAGTCAAATCCGAAAGCCAAAAGATAATTTCATCATTCTGTTAGGAGAAAATTTATGAGTGAAGTAGATCTTTGGAACATGGCCTTACAAAACCGCCAGGTTTTCGGCCTCTATAACTTAGGCTATGGCGTGCTGAGTCTGGTGATTATTTTTATCGCCTATATCGTCCGCCACCAACCCATGTGGTTTCGCGGCATTTCCGCTGCCATTGCCGTATTCTTCATCTTCAACACCTTCGTCTTGCTGACACAAAGCAGCAATGGCTTATATGGCCTGTTCACCATTTTGAGCACGATGGCAGCGGCCGGTGATGCGCCGCTGATGAAAGCATTCATGACGGGTAATGGCATGACGGTCGGTGAGCCGGTGACACAACCGGCTTGGCAACTTTTGGGTGCACTCGCCATGTTGGCGCATGCCGGTCTTTCGGTATATCTGTTTGTCGCCGCCAAATGGGACGGCGAAAAAGCCTAATAATCAGGAGATTTATTTATGTTTATTCGCGTAATGTTTGTTTTGCTTGCGATGACGGGTCTGGCCCGCGCGCAAGCTGTATGGGTTGATTATGCCTGGCAGGTCGCACCTGCTCAGGAAAATCGTTTTTTCTCAGCGGTCGATAAGTTCACCAATTCCGACACGTTCAGAACGTTTGACGGTCGGATGTTGATTAACGCTCATGCGATTAATGGTCCGCAAGCGACGAACTTCTCGTTTGCCGTCATTTATGACAGCCTCGCCTCTTTTGAAGCGACACAAGCAGGCCTGAACGGCACTGCCGATTGGGATCGTTTCCGTAAAGCACTTGCCGCCAATGGCACATTGCTGAGCGAGACGGTTTATACCCATGTCGCCGGTTGGGGCACTCTCGATAACAACACCCAAGCATGGGAAGGTTCGGCCGTGCAGGTCACTAATCCGGCTGGCTATATCGGTCGACTGAACCGCTTGATGGATTCCGATATTATGTCGGACTTCCCGGGTTCATTTGATGTATGGCGGGTGACCGCAGGCGGCGCGCCGGGCGTGACGCATACGATTGTTTTCGGTGCAAAAAGCTGGTCGGAGCTGGAAAACTTCCGCGCCGAGTCGGCTAAAAACCCTGATTTTGTCGCTGCCATTGCTGGCATGGCAAAAACCAGAACGCTGCTTGGTTCGTTATGGACACGCTCCGTCGGAACCCACGGAACGTTGGATTTGAACAGTATTCGTTAATCCGATAGCGCAAAATGAAACGGGCATGTGTAAACCACATGCCCGTTTTTTATGCCTAAAGCTTGGTGAGGAAGCGCGCTTACTCGCCCCACGCGCCGTGAAATTCAAACACCACGGCTTCTTCATCGCCGACAACCCAGCCATCATGCCCGGGCGCGATAGAGTATGCGTCGCCTTCCGTATAGGTCAATTCTGTGCCGTCATCATGGCTGGCGCAAACCGTGCCCTTCACAACCACGCCCAAATGCTGCGCCTGGCAGCTATCAGTGCCGACATTCGGCTTAATGTCATTCGACCATTTCCAGCCAGGCTTTAGGGTCAGCTTCATAATCCGTTGACCGCCAACATTCAGCGTTTCAACGCGCGCATTGTTCGGTTCGTTCAACTCACCATCATTGGCGAAACTCTTAACTTCAATAGATGCCATTTACTCAACTCCTCATTTTATATGACCATCAGGCCATAAGAGCAGCGCAAAAATCAGCCCCAAAAAAGTTGGGGTTGGCCGCGATGAGGGATCAATCGGCTAAGTTTTGTTTTGGATTGTTCGGAAGATGGGCCGGTTTGCACCGCCATCAGCAGGAGGTTGCGAGGAAAAATGGTGCCGGCACACGGACTTGAACCGCGGACCCTCTGATTACAAATCAGATGCTCTACCAGCTGAGCTATAGGGGCACTGCGTGGCCAGATAGGACTTTACGGCGGCAGACGCAAGAGGCTGGATTGAAAAATTTTCGATGAAACGCGCGCATTCTCTAGCGACTTTAGGATGCTTGAAATCACGCAGATCAGCGGGACACGGATGTTTGCGCTTCAACGCATCCCCAGCGCCTCTTTATACATTTCAAGCACGGCTTCTTCCTCGGCGATATCGTCAGGTTCGCGCTTGCGCAATGTGATCAGCTTACGAATAACTTTGGTGTCATAACCGCGTCCTTTGGCCTCGGCCATTACCTCTTTTTGTTGATCGGCAATGTCCTTTTTCTCAGCCTCGAGACGCTCAAACCGCTCGATAAAGGCACGCAGCTCATCTGCAGTGACCCGATACGTCGTATCCGAGGAAGAGGGGGCAGCGGGGCTCTGGTTAATTTGGTCATCCATGACACATGTCTCCTTCGGGCGGATCAGCAAAATTCTACAGCCCATGACCTAGCGC